>CAYYAA010000041.1:0-17564 GCA_964469875.1 uncultured Bacteroides sp. | reverse complement strand
ATTGATTTTGTAGCCACGAGGGGCGACACGACAATCTACGTCCAAGCCACATACCTTCTCGGCTCGGACGAGACTATTCGTCGTGAATTTGGCAATCTTCAAGCCATTAAAGATAACTACCCAAAGTATGTTATCTCTATGGACCCTATCAGCGGGGAGTTGTCAGAATACAAGGGAATACATCACCTGCATCTTCGCGAGTTTTTGAATACTGATCTGTAAGATTGCTCTAATGCTTAATCTTATGCCTTAATGAGTTTGAGGCATGCCCATTTAGATTTGATTGTTGTGCCTTCGGCGATAAGACCGTATGGCTTTGCTGCCTCTTCAACGATAGCAACATCGTCGTCATAAAATCCGCTGAGCAGCATTGTGCCGCCTTGTTTCAGACGAGCTGCATAGGCTGCGATGTCGCCTGTTATGACATTGCGATTGATATTTGCGATGAAGAAATCTGCCGGAGCTACACCGTCAAGAGCCGATGCATCGCCGTTGATGAGCTTGATTTCGGGATGGCCGTTGACGCGCACATTTTCGCAAGCGTTCTCGTAGGCAAAGCCGTCAATCTCAATGGCAGTAAGGTCTGTTGCGCCACGCATAGCGGCAAGAATTGCCAAAATGCCGGTGCCTGTACCCATGTCGATGACTGACTTGCCGGCAAGCTCTGCGGTGAGCAGTTGCTCGACGATAAGCGATGTTGTTGAGTGATGTCCCGTGCCGAAAGCCATTTTCGGGTCAATCACTATATCATATTCAGCCTTTGGAATGTCAGTGTGGAAAGAACTGTGAATGACACACTTGTCTCCGATAACAATAGGCTGGAAGTAGTTGCGCTCCCATTCAGCGTTCCAATCCTGACCTTCGATGCGGTTTGACCCGATTGTGATATATGTGTCCGGAATGGGGAACTCTGTGATTACGTTGCGGATAGCCTCAATGTCATATAATTCGGCTTTGACATAGGCATTAACACCTTCGCTATCAGGTACGAAACTTTCATAGCCGACATCGGCAAGCATTGCCGCCAACAAGTCGGTTGCATCCTCGCTGCACGGGCTGAGGTCGAATCTTACTTCGTAGTAATCATTCATAGGTCTGTGTATGTTTTAATTAACGTAAACGGTCATAGCTGCTGAGCAATTTCTTGTCTTTGCCCATGTAACGGTGTGCTGCGATAGTGCATACAAATGCAACTGCAGAGAGCGCGATTGACACCCAGTTAAGGCAAGCCGAAGGCGCTTGAAAATGTTGTGTCAACACACTGCTGATGATTGATACCACGATAAGCACTGCGTCAATCTTGGCTACTGTCATCTGTTGACGGAGATTCTTAAACAAGAATATTGTGATAAATAGCAGTATGGCAGTGGCGATATTTACAGCCAACACTGCCGGAGCGCTTGTGAGATAGATATTTGCTGATGAGCAGCAATCACCGATTGTAGCCAAGGGCAAAAAGCAAGTTACGCCCATTAAAATTGTGGCGATGAGCAGCAAGAGTGATTGCAATCTTTGTATTACCATATTATAAAAGTTATGTGGTTATTCTATTTTCGACAAAGTTAGACAAAAATGTTCAATTTAGACGCACATAGCGGCGTAAATCGTGCGGCTATTCGATATCTAATTTAGTCCACAGCATATCGAACACTACTTTCACGATGTCTAATTTGTTTAGTCTTTCTAATTCAAACCTCGCGTCTGTGCCGAATTTGTTAATCTTATCTTTGTATTCAGCTCCGTTCTCTTTGTTGATAGCTTTAATGTAGTGGTCTAAAGCTACATTCATATCACCTTCGACTAAAGCCAAGTGCCCCATCATACGATAATCATCTTTGCTATAATCTGTTAATTTGCCAATGCGCTCATAGTAGCTGTGCGCACCGCTGAAATCCTGCACGACTATCATAAGACTTGCAATCTGTCGGATGATGTCGAGATTATCTGCATCAAGATATTCAATGTGAAACAGTGTGTCAAGTTGAGCTTGCAGGTCACCGGTCTTATTTATAACGTTATAGTAGTTCTTGAGCAACTTGAGGTCGTCAGGCGTGTGTTCAATGGCTTTTCGGTAAGCGTCGATAGCGCCCTCGAGGCGGTGAGTCTTGGCGCATGCCTCACCGAGGTAGCGATAATATTCGCCATTGTTTGTGCCTGATTCGATTGCTTTGGTCAAATATTTGATGGCTTCTTCATAGTAGGATGTGTTAAGAGCGCAACGTCCGAGACGATAGTATGAGCTTTCGTCAATCTTAAACTCAAAGGGGTTGTCATTCTCCTCAAAGTGTTGCATAATTTGCGTTGCCTCTACAGTGAAATTTCTTTCACATAAGAAGTCAAAAATCTTAGTGTAATCGGGGTGTGTGTCTTGTAGGAACAAATCTTCCGTGTGAATATTGATAAGATTTTTGAATTCTGATTTTTTGTCTGAATATTTGATGAAGCGATTGAGGTTCTTATAGAAACGATTAATGGATAATCTGAACATCTGTCTGTCATCCATATCAGACTTGCTCAATGCAGCAAGCTCTTCTTGTCCTAAACACATCTGAGACACCGCCATTTCGCGCATACTTGCCGGAATGTTTGCTAATGACAGTAACATGGTGTACTTATCATTGTCACACATCATCGGGATGGCTGCAACCATATCTGCAACAGACGTCGCAGTATCGGCATTTGATGTTGACATCAATATATCGGCAATGGCTGAATGGTCAAGGTGGAACGGCATAAACCAATTTGCCATTTCGTTAAAAAATGGCATTGTTCTCATCTTGGCAAAAGTGCCGATGAAAATATCATCGCCTTGGCGCTGGCGCTCTTGAATATCTCTGATTTTGTCGTAGGTCTCACTGTTGATTATTCCTTCTTGGCTCATGAAACTCTCGACAGCCTCCGGGTCGCTCATATCGACACCTTGCTCTTTCATGCGTGCCATGAAGTCACCGTCAACGCGGTTAAGGCTCTCTGACGCTATGCTCTCAACCTTGCTGCTGCCACCGTTTAGCGTTGATAACGCACGCGCCGTTTCGATTACTACGCTTGTGATGTCACTGTCCCATGACTCGCTTTCGCTAATCTTTTTGACATGAGCCATGACTTTGCTGTCATCATATTTTGTCTCGTCGATGGTGTGGAAGGCGGTGAGCGCAATAGCTGCTACATCGCGGCTGCCGATTTCGTATAATGTGAGCAGTAAGTCTATGCGTTGATAATCAATAAAATAGTTTAAACCCAAATAAATAGCTACTGTTAGCAATTGTTTGGTGTAATCGGGAACAATCTCGTTGCGCATGAGCGAGATTAGTGTGTCAATATCATCGCTTTTCAGCGGATAGGTGACAAATATG
Organism: uncultured Bacteroides sp.; assembly: GCA_964469875.1. Taxonomy (GTDB): domain Bacteria; phylum Bacteroidota; class Bacteroidia; order Bacteroidales; family Muribaculaceae; genus CAG-873. The sequence continues at coordinate 14,211 of CAYYAA010000041.1, read as the reverse complement.
CAGTTGAACAAATCAGTGGCAATGCGCTCGGCTTTAGCGCGATACGCAGGATTTGTCATGGCTGTCAAGTCAGCAGATATGCGATTTAATTCATCGAGGTATTTCTGTGCGAGTGTGCCTATGGTGTCTTCGCGCAAGCGACAAAACCTGAGCTTTGAGTAATATTGGCTGTCGCTTTTTGCAAGCTCTATTTCACGCTCCAACTTATCCTCGAGTATTGTGCATTGGTTCTCAAAGCCGTTGGTCGAGTTTTTGAACTCTGTGTCATTGATGTTTCCGTTAGCCATGAAAAAGCGCAACATCGACCGGTAGTTGTTTTCCAACACATTTATCTCATCAAGCAAATGCCAGAGTTTTCGTGCTTTTACTTCTTCTTTAAGTTTGCTTATTCTGAAATATAGTGAGCCGGTGATATTCTCAATCATGCCGTTTTCGCTATCGCTATTGTCGGGGCGCATAATAGTCAATTTTTGGAGCGGTTAAAACTATAAATTGATTTACTATAAGTATAACAAAGATTATGCCAAATGGGATTTCATACGGCTAATCTTTCGTTGATTGCTAACCATGCCTTATCGGGTAAGGCACTGCTCGGCATTATTGTTAGAGCCGGGATACGGCTGTCTGATTTCAGTATGATGACCATAAATTTGCCATCTTGTTCTATCGTTTTTATGTCAGCGTATTTAATGGTAATAGGAGGCAGAGCCTTCATGATAAGAGAGCCGTCATCGGGATTGACCTTTGCCGGATATTGAAAGGTGAATTTTTCATCATCGACGGTAGCGATGCATTGGCGAATGGCGCGGACTGCTTGGTCGGTCAAGGCATATCTAAACCATACCACGGACAATGCCATTGGCCATAAGATAAAAATGATGATAAGTGATACGTAGATAAATCGTGTGTCAGAGGTCGCCGCAACGGCAGTCACCGCGAGTGGCAGGGCAAAAGCCCACCACCACGCGGATAGCCATCGACGTGCCACGAGTGTGGTGTACTCGCCGGCTGTCATACTGTATGCTTCTGTCGTTACGCTGTCCATGCGTCTCGTAGAGACAAAATTAATTCTTTTTGTTGCCTTTAATTTTTACAGTCGGGGCAGCTTTGATGCCATCGCGTATCAGCAGCGCATCAATGCTCGGGTCTTGACCGCGGAAACGGCGATATAGCTCGGCAGGATTTTCTGTGCCGCCTTTAGTCAGCACATTCTCGCGGAATGAGTCTGCTGTCTTGCGGTCAAAGATGCCGTTCTCTTTGAAGTGAGCAAAGGCGTCTGCGTCAAGCACCTCAGCCCATTTATAGCTGTAATAGCCTGCTGCATAGCCACCGGCAAAAATATGGCTGAACGTGGGCGAAATCATTGTGCCTTCAACCGGAGCAAACATATTGATATCCTTTGTGGCGTTGCGCTCAAATTCAACAGGGTCGGTGACAGGCTCGGTGATAGTGTGCCATGCCATATCGAGATAGCCAAACATCAACTGACGAATGCAAGAGTATGCCGCGCCATATTGAGATGATTTGATAAGTCGTTGTACGAGTTCCTCCGGAATAGCTTCGCCGGTCTGATAGTGGCGTGCAAAGCCATCAAGAAATTCTTTCTCGGTGAGATAGTTCTCGTTAAATTGTGAAGGCAATTCAACGAAGTCGCGATAAACCGATGTGCCTGACAGTGATTTATATTTCGTGTCAGCGAGAAGTCCGTGGAGGGCGTGTCCAAACTCGTGAAGGAAGGTCTCAACCTCGTATGGCGTGAGCAGTGACGGCTTGTCGGCTGTCGGTTTGGTGAAGTTCATCACTATGGTGACTTGCGGACGTGAGTTATTGCCGTTTGCATCAATATATTGGTCTTTGAAACTTGTCATCCATGCTCCCGGTCTCTTTGATGCACGGGGGAAGAAGTCGGTGTAAATAACGCCTACAAACTTGCCGTTTTCATCTGTCACGTCAAATGCCTTAACATCGGGATGATATACCTCAATGTCATTGTTCTGTTTAAAGTGCAAGCCATAGAGTTTGGTGGCAAGGCCAAACACGCCGTTGATTACATTATCCAACTCGAAGTATGGGCGAAGCTCTTCTTCATCAAACGAGTATTTTGCCGCTTTCAGCTTGTTGCTATAATAAGAATAGTCCCACGGATTGATGGTTATCTGTTTGCCTTCCATGTCAGATGCAAACTTCGTCAATTCTTCAAATTCGGCTTTCTGTGCCGGGAGATAAGCGTCACGCAGCTTGTTCAGCAAGTCATAGACGTGATCAGGCGTTTCTGCCATTGTGCGCTTCAGCGATTGAGTGGCGTAGTTGGGACTGCCGAGCAGGTTGGCAATTTGACGACGTATCTCTGCAATGCGGCTTAGATTTTGAATGTTGCTATATTCGCCTTTTGTGTTGCGAGATGAATACATCTTATACATCTTCTCGCGTAGGTCGCGGCGTGCCGAGTACTTCATGAAGGTCATGTATGTCGGTTGGTCAAGAGTGAACAGGTATTCACCTTTGCGACCTTTTTCGGTAGCAGCTTCGGCAGCGGCATTAACTGCGCTCTCCGGCAGGCTGTCGAGATCATTGGCGGTGAGCCAGAACTCGTAGGTGTTAAGCTCACGCAGTACGTTCTGACCGTAAGTTGTGGTCAACGCTGACAGTTCAGAACTTAGTGTCTTGTATGTCTCGCGGTCTGCGCCTTGAAGGTCAGCACCTGAGAGGGCAAACGAGTCGTAGGTGCGGTCAAGCAGCATCTTGTCTTCGGTGTCAAGTTTGAGATTTGCGCGATTTTGATATACCGCTTTGACACGTTGCCAGAGTTTCTCGTTAAGAGTGATAGATGTTGAGTAGTCGCTCAACTTCTGTGACGCACGTACCGAGATGTCCATCATCTCATCATCACTGTTGGATTCGAGCAGTGGAAAGAAAGCGTTAAGCACGCGGTCAAGGTCTTTGCCGGTGTTTTCTAATGCTACAATTGTGTTCTCAAAGGTCGGTGCGGCGCTTTGGCGCGTGATAGCATCTATCTCTTGTTGTGCTTTCTCGATGCCACGGTCAATGGCTTCCTCCCAATGACTGTTTTTGATACTTGAAAATGGAATAGTACCATGGACGGTATTGTATTCCGTGAATAACGGATTTTCTGCGTTTGCCATAAATGCAATTAGAGTTAATACAGAAATAAAAAATGCTCTCATGAAGTAGAGTATTAATTGATAATAATTGATATCGCGTGATGCAATAGCACAAAATTAATAATTTTCTGCGATATAGCGAGTATATATATAAGGAAAGTATCCTACTCTCGCGAGCAAGATACTTGGATATTTATAGAGCTAATAAAAAATAAGTGATGTATTATGAAACAAATTTACTTGCAGAAAATTAGACTTTTAAGTTTTGCACCAATGCTATAAATTTTGAAGACTAATTTATTTTAATTTGTCTATTATTCATATTTGTAGTTATGCCAAACTTAATAATATTAAACCAAAGGCTACCGATTACGACACCTAAATGCCTTAATCAATAACTAATGATAATTTCCTTTGTTTTATCAAATCAAATTTCCATTGTGACATGATAAAATAGAGAGTGTAAATTTTATCTCGTTACGATAGTTTCTAATTCGTATAGTTCCTTATTTTTCTATCTTCACGATGCAAATTTACTAAAAAATCAGTACAATATTGGAATGTAATATAAATTAACTAAATTGTGCAATGGCAGTATGCCCCACAGTATACTGTAGGCGCGATTGACAAAACGTTTACAATTGTTTCGCAATATTTTTATTGTTTATTAGCCTGCTTATTGTTTTTTTGTTTAAAAAATCGTCTGAAGATTTTGACTGCTTTGATGCCTAAAACGGCGTAGTCGGCGATGTTTAATGCGCCGAGCAACTTGCGATATGTTGAGCCGGATGCCGGATTAATGCCTGACCTTAAAATTGACAGCCTGACGACAATGCGTGTGCGGTCAAGCTCGTTGTTAAAGCGTTGTTTGGCTATAGCTTGTTGCAACTCGTCAAAGGTGTAGCCCGACCATTCTTTATTGTTCGTTTTCATCATCTTCTTCAGTTTTTGGTGGTTTGACGAGCAGACGAGTGACAAAACGCGAAATAGGATTTAGAAAGAGTGTCTTGCGCAGCGCAAAAAGAATGGCAAATAGCAGAATATAAAACAGTGCTATATAGATATATGCCAAATGCGGCGCAATGGTCGATGCTAACAAATGACCGATGCCGATTGACGCGAAAATCAGTGCGACCATGCCGACAACTATGGCTACGGCATAAAATGCCACCGCTGACAGCAGTATTGTCAACTTCTCGGCTGCCGTCAGTCGTGCGTTGTCGATATTGCCCTTGAAATATCTAACGGCACTATCATAGATTGCTTTAAGGTTGTCTTGTCTGAATATGTCGTTCATGACTATGCGTTAAATGGCTCGACGACACTAACTTGATGCCGCCGAGCCTTAAAGTTATTACTTGCTTAACTCTTCTTGGATGATGTCGGTGAGTTGCTCGATTTGATCCTCTTGGAGGATACCGCGTTTGCGCAATTCGGCTTTGATGCGTTCACGCAACTCTTTGCCGTTCATCGGTGTGCAGAGCGCAACAACGGCAGCGCCTAAGGCTGCACCTAATAAAAATGCTCCAAGTTCTTTCATCGTTGTATTATTCTTTTATTTCGGATGCGATTTTATCCGCAATTGCATCGAGCTTGTGACTCTTCAATGACGGACAATGTGATTTGAGATAGTCTTTGATGGCTTCACGAGTGTCACTGCCTTTTTGCGGAGCAAGTAACAGTGCGGCTGCTGCGCCGATGGCTGCGCCACCAAGTGCTGCTAAAATTAGATGAGAGAGTTTCATAGTCGTTAGTTTTATTTGTTAGTATCTGCAAAGATAACAAGCAATTGTGGCAAAAAGATTAACCTTTCTCAAAAATAATCCTTTACGCCCAAATTTCTGACACTTAGCCCAATTTTTGACCTTCTTATAAACAAAAGGAAGGCAGTCTGACGGTTTGTCGTCAGACTGCCTTGACTATTATTGCTTAAGTTTCTTAGTCGTTGAGGTTTACAGCATAGTATGCTTGTTTACCACTTGGGTACATACCTGAGATGAACATAACTTTGTCGCGGTCTGAACTCTTCTGGATTGAGTTGTAGATGCGTGTAATGTCATCGGCTGAGTTTACGATGGTGTTGTTGATGGCAAAGATGATAAAGTCTTCTTTGATGCCTGCATCGCGGAATTTGCCGTCTGTCAGGTTCTTAACTTGAACGCCCTTAGAGAGTTCAAGGCGTTTAAGTGTCTCACTGTCTACTTTCTCAAAGTCGCAACCGAGTGAGCTGATAGAGCCGGCTTTGGTGATGTTGGTGTTGCCTTGACTGTTGCGCAGTGTCACCTTGCTTGTCTTGCGGCTGCCGTCGCGGTAGTATGTGATTACTGCGGTGTCACCCGGGCTGAGTTTGGCAATAGCCTCTTGAAGCTCTGCTGTCTGGCGGGTAGGGGTGTCGTTGATGGCTACGATTATATCGCCTTCTTTCAAACCTGCTTCGTGTGCGGCTGAACGGTCTTCGACAGATGCAACATAGATGCCTGATGTTATGCCCTTGATGCCTTTTTCGGTGATAAAGTCAGGGTCAAGCTCGCGGAATGAGATGCCGAGATATGCGCGTTGAACAGTGCCGAATTTGCGCAAATCGTCTACAACCTTTTGAACAATGGATGTCGGAATGGCAAATGAACAACCTGCATAAGCTCCTGTCTGAGAATAGATGGCGGTGTTGATGCCGACGAGCTCTCCCTTGAGGTTGACAAGTGCGCCGCCTGAGTTGCCTTGATTTACGGCGGCATCTGTTTGTATGTAAGACTCAATGCCGCCTGTAGATTGGCTACGTGTTGTCGTTGAGATGTTACGCGCTTTTGCACTGACAATGCCGGCTGTGACTGATGATGTGAAGCCAAATGGGTTGCCGACGGCGAGAACCCATTCGCCAACTTTCAGGTCTTCTGAGTTGCCGATAGGTATCACGTGGAGGTCGGGAGCATCTATCTTGATAAGCGCAAGGTCGGTCGTAGCATCTGCGCCGATGACCGTAGCCTCATAGTTGCGGTTGTCGTTGAGCGTAACCTCAAGTTTCTCTGCATTGGCGATAACGTGGTTGTTGGTCACAATGTAACCATCTTCGCTGATGATTACGCCTGAACCTAAACCAATCTGACGCGGCTCTTGCTTCTTGGGCTCTGATTCGCGTGGCGTTGAACGGCGTTGTTGGGGGCTGCCGAAGAAATATTCAAAGAACGGGTCGTTAAAGAAGTCGCTGTTGCCAAATGACTGCACAGACTGTTGTTGTGGCGTTGCATAGCTCTTGACGCTGACTACACCGTTGACTGTCTGTTCTGCGGCATTAGTGAAGTCCTCTTGTGAAATGTAACCGCTCGGCACTTGTGCCGTTGACGATGTACATGCAGCTGATGCAAGAAGATAAATAGCTGCTGTTGCTAAGATTATCCTTTTCATAGGAGAATGTGAGTTAGATAATTTAATTATGATTGTTAATGTTTATTTCTTAGTTTTTCTTCTTACTTCATTTGACAGCAAATATAGTTTTTTGTCTAAGCAATTGGTGCTAAAAATGTTTAAGTTTAAAACTAATTCACGAAAACACCGTCACTTTAACGCTTATTGCACCAAAACGCTTGCATTTTGCCATTTTATTAAAAGTAATTGCTTCTAAATTTGGATTAACCAAAGTTAATTAGTAAGTTTGCTCTCGCTTTGAAGAAAAACTGCTACATATTATTTGCATTGTCATTGATGCTGTTGGCATCGTGCCACTCGTCTCGTAACTCTACAGTCAAGACGGGTAGGGATGCCACTGTTGTCGAGCGTGTCTCTAAAGATAAGTCTTCGACTAAAGGCTCTAAGTCTGACAATGACGTTAAAGTCGCTAATGCCTTGGTTAAGGAGGCTAATAAGTGGCTCGGTGTGCCTTATCGCTATGGCGGCAAATCGCGCAGCGGCACTGACTGCTCCGGCTTCGTGATGACAATCTTCAACGATGTTGCAGATGTCAAACTGCCACGTGACTCCCGCTCTCAAGAGGCTTATTGCCGACATATTGATGCCAAAAATATGCAGCCCGGTGACCTCGTGTTTTTCAGCGGTAAAGGCGGAGGCTCTTCTGTCGGACACGTCGGAATGTATGTAGGCGACAATTCAATAATTCATGCCTCGACAAGTCGTGGTGTAATAATTAGCAACCTTGACGAGAATTATTACAAAAATCACTATTATTCATCAGGTCGAGTTGAAGCTATAACCTATGCCGCCACCGGTGGTAAGGTCAAAGAGACTAAGGTCCAAGAACCACAGCTCGCTTATGCCGAGCCGACAAAATCTGAAAAGCCTAAGAAGTCTGAGAGGCCTAAGAAGGAAAAGGCAAAGACAAAGCCTGAAAAGGTCATAGCGAAGTCCGAGCCCGAGCCGGTTGAGATAGCGGCAGCGCCAATAGTCAAGGTTAACGGCAAAATCACCGTCCAGCCAAAGCCGCGAGTCCACGTCGAGCCCGAGCCCGCCGACACCACAGCCTCAATCATATCAGGCTGGATGGACTAATTTTACGATAATAAATTTATCCCATAACAACAGAGGCGTGTCGCTCAGCGGCACGCCTCTGTTGTTATGGATAGAGCTAAATATTATTCAGCAGGGTCGAGAACATAAACTCTGTAGTTGCCTTGTTTGAGAATCGTAGACATGAGGTCTTGAATCTTCTCTACAGTGATTGAGTTTACAATATCAATTTGGTTGGTGAATGTTTGAACACCGTTGAGGGTTGTGCTTGCGATAGCACTTGCCCAGTTGCCGTTATCTTCAAATGACTCTTTGGCATCTTTAACCATGAACTCTTTGATAGGATTGAGCTCGTCAACAGTCACTGTCTTTGCCATATCCTCAATCATACCTTTGATGATAGGAAGTACTTCATCTTTCATCTCAGGCTTCATCGGGAAGGCAATTTGAATGAATGTGTTGGCATCTGAGAGGCGATCAATTGAGCCACCTGCGCCGATTGAGTATGTAGCACCCATTTCCTCGCGTACTTTCTTCAACAAACGATTGCTCAAGATTTGAGATGCGATAGAGATGATAGTCTTGTTCTCGGCGGTGTAGGGCAATTTCGCAACTTGACCGATGAACACCCATGATTGCGGAGTTTGCATCGCTGTCGTTTCGCGCACGTTTGAAGCGCCGAGGTTAGGCTCGATGTCTGCTCGTTTGCTCACGGTGTTAAGCGATTTCTTCTTGTTAACGGGGAGAGTCGCAATGTATTGTTCCATCAAAGGCTTGAATGTCGCCATGTCGATGTTGCCGGTGAAGACAAATGTGAAGTCTGCGGCATTAGCTACCATTGAGTGTACAATGTCGAGGGTAGCTTGACGGTCTGCGGCAGTGATGTCTGCCACTGAAAGTGATTGACGTGAAGCGGCTTTGAAGAGATTTGACAACGCACCTTTTGAGAAAAGGTATTCGGGAGTTGACTCTTGGTTGGCGAGTACACCTGAAATAGAGCTTTGTGTTGCGGCAAACTCGTCTTCTGTGATGTTGAAGTCAACAAATGTCATATAGAGAAGCTCCATCAACGTAGGCAGGTCTTTAACGGTGGTGATGCCTTTAATTGTGCGATAGTAGCTGCTCAAGTCGAGACTTACATTTGCTTGCTTGCCTTGGAGATATTTCTGCAAGTCGAGAGCTGTGTATGTGCCAAGACCATGTTGTGACATTGCATAGTCAAGGAATTTGACGGTTGAAGCCTTGCTGTCATCAACGGTAGAGATACCGCCTTTGGCAATAGCAAAAAGTTGAACTTCATTTTCCTTGAAATTGGTGGGCTTAACAATCACCTTCACGCCGTTGCTGAGCGTGTATTCTGTTGCATCCCATTCAGCAAGTTGCTTGTTTGATTTAACTGCGCCGGCTTTGGGAAGTGTCGGAATAAGCGGCTCAGCTTTCATCTCATCGCGATATGGCTCAATGTCTTCAGCCTCAACTTCTGCGATAGCAGCTGCAATTTGCTCTTCTGTCGGCACGCTGACTGACTCATTCTCCGGAAGCATTGCCAAGAAAGCACGGTTGTTCTCTTGGATAAGTTGCGGAAGAATAGAGTTAACCATGTCAACATTGAACATTGACGCTATCTGCTGGAGGAATTGATATTCAAATTCAATGCCGGGGATAGGGTCATTGTCGATAAAGCTGCGAACCAATTCTTTAGAGTAGCTCTCTGTCTCGGCATTGTTGCGGTTGTTATATTGCTTCTCTATGCGAGAGAGAAATTCAGCTTTTGCTCGCTCATATTCGCTGACGGTGAAGCCGCCGCGTGCTGCACGCAGGAGCTCGCGATATGCTTCCTTGAAGCCGGGGATAATGTCACCGCCTTTGGCATAGCCTTGGAGCGTGAGTGCGCCTTTGGTCTTTGCCAAAAGGAAATCGCCGAGGTCGGCACCTGCTTGCGCATAGTTGGTGCTTGGCTTCTGTGCAAGTTCATCCAAACGGCTGTTCAGCATTGAGCTTGCCATCTTGAATAAGAAATAAGCAGGATAGAAGGCTTGTGTGTTGCGGACTTCGCGAGGAATGAAAACTTCATTCTTGAACATCATCATGAACACAGGCGCAGACATTTCCTTGTCAGTGCCGATAGCATAGAGTGTGCCCGGAGTGTCCTGGACTTGGACATATTCGCGCTCTTTGGGATTTGCCGGCATCTGAATCGGAGAGAAAAGCTCTTTGATTTTGCCCTCGATATAGTCAACGTCGATATCACCTACAACGATGATGCCCTGTTGGTCAGGACGATACCATGTCTCATAGTAGTCGCGGAGCGCTTGAGGCTTGAAGTTATCGACAACTTCCATTGTGCCGATAGGCCAACGGACGCCATAGCGATTGTCAGGATAAATCTTCGGAGTAAGTTTCTCAAGAATACGCATTTGACCGACATTCGTGCGACGCCATTCTTCATGGATAACGCCGCGTTCCTTGTCGATTTCAGCAGGGTCAAGTGTCAAGTCACACGCCCAGTCATGGAGAATGAGCAAGCATGAATCTTGAACGCTCTGACGTGCTACCGGAACACTTGAAATATTGTAAACGGTCTCGTCAATAGAGGTGTAAGCGTTGAGGTTGTAGCCAAACTTAACACCTACTGACTCCAACCAGTCGATAAGGTCGTTGCCGGGGAAGTGTGACGTGCCGTTGAAGCACATGTGTTCAAGGAAGTGAGCCAAACCGCGTTGGTTCTCTTCTTCGAGTATTGAGCCAACCTTTTGTGCAATGTAGAAGTCAGCTTGTCCTTTTGGAGTCTCGTTGTGACGAATGTAGTAGGTAAGACCATTGTCGAGATGACCAACTCTTACAGCGGCATCTACTGGCAGCGGCGGCATCTGAGGCATCGCTTCTGCCTCCTGTGCCTTTACGGTCATCGTTCCTACTGCGGCTACGCACATCAATGTGAGCGCTATACCGCGTCGAAAGAATGTTTTCATTATGGGATTTATTTTAAAATGATGAATTTCTTTTATTGTGAATTATGATTTCCGACTATTACGAATTTCTTGTTTTAAGACGCTAATTTACTGCTAAAGTTACAAGTAATAGCGTTAAATAATCATAACACGGCTCAAACAGACCTTATTGACACACATAAAGCGAGGGACAACCCGTGACGGCTGCCCCTCGTAACATTTATATTAATGTATAGCTTTAGTTCTTGAACATCAGCTTATGCTCGATGTCCGACTTGTCAACATTCGGATTGGTGCTCACGATGACAGCACGCTCGCGGTCTACTGTCTGACCGATTATAGCCTTTGACAGTTGATTGAGCATCGCACGGTGGATAAGTCGCTTGACAGGACGCGCACCAAACTCAGGGTCATAGCCCATCTCGGCAAGCCATGCAAGTGCATCTGCCTGAACATCCAATTTTATGCCGCTGCTTTGGTCAAGCATTTTCTGTATACTTTTGACCTGTAAGTTGACCACTTCGGCAATATTGCTGCGGCTCAATGGCGTGAACATGATTGTCTCATCAATACGGTTAAGAAACTCCGGACGTATATGCTGCTTAAGCAACTCGATAACTTCAGCCTTCGTTTGGTCAACTATTTCGGCTGTTTTGTTGTCGGGTGTGTTCTCATCTATCTTTGAGTAATTCTCGCGGATAAGCTCCGAACCCATATTTGACGTCATGATGATAATCGTATTCTTGAAGTTGACATTACGACCTTTGTTATCAGTCAAACGTCCATCATCAAGAACTTGCAGCAAGATGTTGAACACATCCGGGTGCGCCTTCTCGATTTCATCAAAAAGTACCACTGAATATGGTTTACGTCTGACCGCTTCGGTCAATTGACCACCTTCGTCATAACCAACATATCCCGGAGGCGCTCCGACTAAACGTGACACTGAGTGCTTCTCCTGATATTCGCTCATGTCGATACGTGTCATCATATTCTCATCATCAAAGAGGTATTCTGCCAACGCCTTTGCCAACTCTGTCTTGCCGACACCTGTTGTGCCAAGGAAGATAAATGAGCCGATAGGTCGCTTCGGGTCGTTAAGCCCGGCGCGTGAACGTCTGACCGCATCCGCAACCGCTCGGATTGCTTCTTCTTGCCCTACAACACGGCGGTGAAGCTCATCCTCAAGGTGGAGCAACTTCTCCTTCTCGCTCTGAACCATCTTGCTAACGGGTATCCCGGTCCAACGTGACACGATGTCGGCGATATCTTCAGCATCAACCTCTTCTTTGATAAGAGCCTTATCACCTTGCATTGTGCGCAACTGCTCTTGGATATTCTTATTATCCTGCTCCTTCTGCTGAATCTTTGCGTAACGTATCTCGGCAACTTTGGCATAATCACCTTCGCGCTCGGCACGTTCTGCTTCAAAGTTGAGCTGCTCAATGTCGATTTTATTCTGCTGTATACGGCTGATAAGATCGCGCTCGGCACGCCATTTTGCGGAGTACTCTTTCTCCTCCTCACGCAGCGATGCAAGCTCTTTCTCTATCTCGCGCACCTTCTCAGTCTCGCCCTCGCGCTTGATTGCCTCGCGCTCAATTTCCTTTTGAGCTATGCGGCGTGTGATTTCGTCAAGTGCTTGTGGCACTGAGTCTATCTCAATCTTAAGCTTAGACGCAGCTTCATCAATCAAGTCGATTGCTTTGTCCGGCAAGAAGCGGTCTGTGATGTAACGCTCGGAGAGTTGAACTGCGGCGATAATAGCTTCATCACGAATACGCACCTTGTGGTGGTTCTCATAACGCTCTTTCAGTCCACGCAAGATGGCAATTGAACTCGTCTCGTCTGGCTCGTTGACCATGACCTTTTGGAAACGACGTTCCAACGCCTTATCTTTCTCGAAATATTTCTGATACTCATCGAGCGTCGTCGCACCGATACTGCGCAACTCACCACGTGCCAATGCCGGCTTCAAGATGTTCGCCGCATCCATCGCGCCTTCACCCTTGCCCGCGCCGACAAGCGTATGTATCTCATCTATGAACAATATGATTTCACCGTCTGACGATGTCACCTCATTAACGATGGCTTTCAGTCGCTCCTCAAACTCTCCTTTATATTTAGCACCTGCAACAAGTGCACCCATATCAAGTGAGAAAATCTGCTTGCTGCGCAAATTCTCAGGAACATCACCCCTGACGATACGTTGAGCCAAACCCTCGGCAATCGCTGTCTTACCCGTACCCGGTTCACCGATAAGCATCGGGTTATTCTTGGTGCGTCGGCTCAATATCTGAAGCACACGACGTATCTCCTCGTCACGACCGATTACAGGGTCGAGCTTCCCGGCACGTGCCCGCTCGTTGAGGTTGATTGCATATTTTGACAACGCATTATATGTGTCTTCCGCACTCTGGTCTGTCGCCTTTTTGCCTTTGCGCAACTCCTCAACCGCCGCCTGCAATTCTTTCTCGCTCAACCCCGCATCTTTAAGTATCGTCGATGCTGCTGAGTTGACTGCGAAAATTGCCATAAGCAGTGCCTCAAGTGTTACGTATTCATCTCCTTGACTTTTTGCTATGTCAAGCGCTTTTTGCAACACATCGTTTGACGTGCGGCTCAAATAAGGCTCAGCTCCGCTGACCTTGGGCTGCGATGCGATTTCGCGGTCTATAAGAGCATCTATAGCTGCGATGTTCGCACCGACTTTCTGGAAGATAAACTTGACAACAGATTCACCTTCCTGAATTACCGCCTTCAGCAGGTGGATAGGCTCAATTGCCTGACTTCCTGAAGCTCGCGTAATTTCAACCGCCTTCTGGATAGCCTCTTGCGATTTAATTGTAAAATTGTTGAAGTTCATATCATTTGTTTTTTAATTTCGTATTTTTCCTAACAACTATGCTCGATAATTGTTTCACTTCCACATTGGCAAATTGTGTGCCAAACCGCAAATCTTAGGACAAAATGTAAAATCACAAGCCAAATCTAAATCTAACTTTTGCGTATTCGAGATTTTTCATTAATTTTGTGGGATAAACAATTTATAGAAGTAATGAAGAAATTAGCAATCGCAATATTAACTATATTTTCCTTGTTTGGATTTCAGCAAGTTAATGCCGCTGACGGCGACTTGTTTGAGTATCCTAAGCCCCCGGAAGAGCTGACCAAATTAGATGAACGTTGCAACTTTTTGGTCGAACATTTCTGGGAACGTTGTGACTTCAAATCGGCTCTATCACGCCGTGACAAGTTAGACAATTGCTTTAGCGACTGGATTTCTTTTATCCGTTTCGCTAACACGACATCAGTTTTCCCGGCTGTCGATAAACTCTTGGAAACTGTCAAAAAGTCATCTGACCAGTCTTTAGCCATCGCTCAGTTGGCTGAAAAATATATTTACAGCGATGAAGCTGAGTATGTTAGCGATGAGCTATATCTCCCTTTCGCTAAGTTCGCTGCCGAAAATAAGAAGATTCCTAACGAGGAACGCGTTCACTTTCAAGCACAAGTGCGCATCATCACAAGCTCTGCCAAAGGTGCTGTCGTCCCTGACTTGCAAATGGTAAATTTGGCAGGTGATAAGGTGTCACTTCGTCAGTCAATTAAATCAACTAACGTCGTACTCTTCTTTAACGACCCCGACTGCTTTGACTGCACTATGGCACGTGTCAGAT
>CAYYAA010000040.1:0-18249 GCA_964469875.1 uncultured Bacteroides sp. | reverse complement strand
GTTTATCTTCAGCCAACCAAGTGATAGCACGCAACGGATAGCCCGAATTGATTGTTATAATGTACATTTCGTTTGTCCTTGGGCTTCCTTTGAAAACCCTTGGCGGTTTCTGACCATTCGCAGCACAGCCTCTGAATGATTGTTCCAATTTGTCAGCGAACTGCACAAGGCGATCACTGCCGTCCGGGGCCGGAATAGCAATCAGACACTCTCTGAGGTTGATGTTTGTTCCCTTAATTGTCGTAGCGTTATTGCGCACATGACGATCAATTTCTGTATTGTCAATAACGACAAACGGGTCAGCTTGTATCAATAGATTACGAGCGAACTCATTCATAGCTTGCTCGTTGTCAAGTTGTTGTTGGAGTTGAGACAGCACATTCAGGCCGAGAACTTTTGGCGCTGTTGCCGGGAGTTCATCGTGACGCGCCTTAACAGCAGTAGCCAATGTTGTGTCAAAGGCCTCTTGAATGTCCGAAATCGAGATGCGATTTACAAGGTCGGCAAAATTAATAAATTCAATTCCACCTATAATTGCCTCACGAAGTTGTTGAGATGTGCGACTCATGGCAACTTGGTCGAGCTTGAAATCGCGTTCAAAGTTGTCCATTGCACTATCCTCACAAACCTCTATGATAGCACCGCGAACATTTTCCAAACCGGGATTAGTTCTACGTTGTGCGACAATCAAGTCACCAACGCTGTCAGACGCATTTGTCAGTAAAGTAACAAATGAAGTAACGTCTTCAACCAAGTGACCGAATTCTCGATTTACGACCTGTTGTAGGTCTGATGCGAAGTTCAATGCAACAGATTTAGTTTTGGCTTCCATATAGTAAGCCAATTCATCGCAATATTTAGCATAGATGCGTTTACGTTGCCCAAAGAGATTAAGAGCCACACCCGCCCAATCATGACGCAATGCGCTCAATTCGTCATTGCTTGCGTTCAATTCATCATCATTGCTGACAACTGCGTGCTGTATCTCATCTCTAAGGTCTTCAGCGACATACTGAGCCACAACCTCCACGATATGTTTTAAGTCCATTGCAGACAATTCACCGTTGCGCCACATCTTGTAGATTTCGTTCTCGACACTATGGCGCATCTCGGCTGCAATTTCTCTGAACACACGACGTTTGTTGGCATAATATACATCAACGCCAACTTCGCGGAAGTTTTCCTGATAGATATTGTTCATACAATCAGAGATGGCAGACAACGGATTGCTCTCGTTGGCACATGACTGAGACAAATCGTCAACGCTACCATGCCAATCGTCCAAGAAGGATTGATAATTGTCATCAGTAGGCAAGACCGACTTCTCTAAGGTCAAGTGGTTAAGGTCAATTTTCCAATCGGCAAGTTTCTCCTTGGTCACATACAGACCGCGATAGTCTTTATTAGGAGCTTCATTGACATAGCCGTTATTCTCGGTCCAATTATTGTATTTGAACTGATTGAGCACGGCCTCGCCGACAGTATAGGTGATATGTTTAAGTACACGCAACTCAGGATAGATTACACGCTTAATGGCGAATGAGCTAATTTTGCGAGTGCGCACCTTAGGCAACTCCACGTTATCCTTAATTTCATTCTCCGGCACTGTTTCATCAAATTCGAGTTCAAAGCCGTCAAGATTTTCAAAGTTGTACGCTCTTAAGATATCGCCACAAGCATCAGCCTCTTGCTTAATCAAGAAAATACGAGCATAAGTAAAGTCGCTGACAATGCGAGGCAGTTCATCCAATGAATGAACTGAATAGCCATTGCTATTAGAGTTGCCATAAACAGCGATACCATCAGCGACGCCTTTGATTTGCGGATTATAACACTCGAGAGGCTCACCATTCCCTGTAACATCGCCGGGCTTATACACACCACACTGCAAGGCATTAAGTTCAACAAGAGCAGCATAAGCATTGGGGTAATAACGACCTTTATCCATGCCGGGGTGCGGCAAGTCTCGTTCCGGCAACATAGCATAAACCAAAATTTTGGCATCGCGCCACAGCTTGCGCGTTTGAGCTATGGCATCCACAATAGCGCCTGAGCCTGTACCGCCTGATAGACCAACAAAGATGTGAACGACACGATTAATATCGGGATTAACATCATGGCAACGTTTAAATGCATTTTGCAATGCTGTGACATAGCGTTGAGCATTTAAGCTAAAAAGCAAACGTCCGGCGCGGCGCAACTGACCTGCTGCTTCGCCCAAATTGCCAATAGCAGTTCTTACCCCTTGGGCATTGTCAACAATGCTCTTCAAATGAGGATAGTTGGAAATGTTGTCAATTATATTGTTAACATTTACATCATTTCTTATATCCAAGAACTCGTTCTCAGTGAACGACGCATCAAGTCCCATGACATTGACACGACCTTTACCCATCATTTCACGTGTTGTATCAACGTAAAGTAGCGCAATAGGTAATTTATTACGCACGTCCTCATTAGGATATTCCTCGAACATCCTCTTCTTAAATTCTCTGAGGATTTTTCCTCCGGTACCGCCAATACCTACAAGTATATGGTTCGTCATAATGGTATTATTTGTTAGTTAGTTTATATTTTCAAATTAAGGTAACAATGTGAATGAATTATCTCCTACGTCTTCGATAACGTGATGCTGACTTATGCGCCACATTGCGTCTATCTCGCCCGACGATAGACGATTGGACTACCGTGTATGGTATTAATAAGAATGATATAACAATGATAATAGCAGCAGAGACAGCCGATTTCCATACGACTTCATTAAGGCTCTCTCGAAATGCGACAACCTTAGTTCGCACCGCGGCGACTGTCGGCTCAACGCCTCTAATAATTGTTGCAATTAACTGATCATCAGAGTACGTACTATCATCGACTGATTGAATGTTATTATTGTCAATCAATGTTATAACATCATTACACTTGCTTTTAATATTAATCGCACCAACAATCTTGATGCTATTCCAAGCGAGCAAGACAACAAAGGCCACAGCAAGCACATAGCCCGGCGAGCTGAGCCCATCGGCTTGTTTGCTACGCATTATCAGCATATAAATAGCGGCTACAATCAACAACGCGACCACAGCACCTATTATAATGCTTGACATAGCACAGCTTGCTATAATGCGAATAAAATTCATATCATTGCAGTTTTAACAATCCGTTAGATTTCTATTTCTCGCAAAGATATATAATATTTTTGGCATTAATTAATAAAAAGTAGTTTTTTTTAGTTTCTTTAACGCAAATAATGTGCATAAATATTTCTGTAACTGTTAATATGCATTGTATTTGGTCAACAATTTCGACATATAAACCGTTAAATCAGTTGACCAATAGAGTGCTTATTCATGTTATTTCGTAACAATGTGGGTAATAATATTTTGCAGTATATCGTTTTTTATGTACTTTTGCCTTGTCTTTTCGCTTTGAATCTGCGTATTGATTTACCTCTCACCTCGCAAAATCATAGTAAATTATTTTACCATAAATGAGCCAACGAAAACAGCACTACACAGTTGCAAAACATACATTCAGCATCACCATGCCTGAGGACAACGCCATCTGGCGCGTTATGCAAGGTTATAAACCATTCATAGACAATGTACAGAGCGCTACAACGTGCTTTGACTTGAGCATAGTTCCTGAGATTGAATGTCAGAATACGTCACCGGTGTGGATAGACTCAGAACGTGCAGCAGATGTCGTAGACATGGAGATACACGCCAATGACAGCCACTACCTGTTCATCTTCAAGGCTGCCTTCAGCAACGACATAAACGGTCGCCTTTGCTGTTCAAGAGACTTCAAGACAGCACAAATGGCCATTAACGGCACTCTCGGCGAGCAATCATCAATATTCTATATGGCTACAATGCTGCTATATTCACTGTCAACGTATGCATCATCAACCGTGCTGATGCACGCATCTGCAGCAGTCTATGACGGCAAAGCATACCTCTTTCACGCCAAAAGCGGCACAGGCAAGAGCACCCACAACCGTCTGTGGCAACAATACATTCCCGGTGCAGAAGTGCTCAATGATGACCACCCTATCCTACGCATTGAAGACGATGGCTCTATCATCGCCTATGGCAGTCCGTGGAGCGGTAAAACGCCTTGTTATCGCAATGCCGAATATCCGTTAGCAGCGATGGTGCGCATAAATCAAGCTCCGCAAAACGCAATCAAAAAGTTGTCATTAGTAGAGTCTTACGCATCATTCACTTCGTCTTCCGCAACGATGAAGTGGGAAAGACAAATGATGGATGAGATGCACAAGACAATTGAACACATCATCACAACAGTGCCCTGCTACCGCCTCGATTGTCTCCCTGATGAAGCGGCAGCACGTCTTTGTTGGTCAACAGTAACTCACCAAGAAACGAAATAATGCGCCGCCTAACGCTCCCCAACAGATTTATTTTCAGCCAAGTCAAGGAGATGATTGCCAATGACGCAGAGGTCACAATACTGACCAAAGGCAACAGCATGTTACCCTTTATAATAGGTGATAAGGACAGCGTAGTGTTGCGCAAGGTTGACACACTCAATAAGGGCGACATCGTGTTGGCAGAGCTTCCCAATGAGCATTACGTCCTTCACCGCATAATATCAATCTCAGGGGACGAAGTCATACTCATGGGTGACGGCAACATTCGCGGCACTGAACAATGCAAGGCAGACCATATAATAGCAAAAGCAATAGCTATCCTGCACAATGGCAAATCAATAGACTGTTACAGCCGCACAAATCGCATCAAGGCAAATATATGGCATCTACTCCTGCCGATAAGGCGTTATATTTTAGCAATATACAGACGATTATAACAAACTGATTAAATATGAAAATAGTAGAAGGTTTTGTACTCCGCAAAGTCGGAGACGAGTATATCATCAGCGGCGAAGGCTTAGGTCAAGTCAACTTCAACCGCATTTTCTCGCTCAACTCATCTGCCGCTTATCTATGGCAATCTGTTGAGCAAAAAGACTTTGATGCCACAACGCTCGCCGACTTATTGACTGAGAAATACAATCTTGACGCATCAACTGCCAAACATGATGCAGAGGTCATACTCAACGAATGGCTTAACGCGGGCATCGTAAAATGACACCAAACATCACCGCAGACCAAGTCTTCGCGCTCGTTCATAATGCGCTCTGGAACAAAGAGATTGATCTAAATCTATTTCCTGAAGATAAGACCAACTGGGCAGCCATATTAAAGTTTGCAAAACAGCAAACGCTATATGGCATCGTTGCGGATGCCATCATCCGCAATGCCGAGCAACTAAAGACCGGCAGAGACGTTCTGCGCAGTTGCGCATTCAAACTTGCTGCTGTCAAGCAGACAAATGCCTTGCTCAATCAACGTGTTGCAGAAGTTGTCAAAATAATGACCGACAACAGCATACCATCCGTGCTATTCAAAGGACAAGGCATTGCACGACTATACCCCACCCCGGAGTTAAGACAATGCGGTGACATAGACCTATATGTCGGCAGAGAAAACGCGTACAAAGCTCGCGACATAATGGTATCATTAGGGCTAAAAGCTGAAATCGAAAACGACGGCGCAAAACACATTCACATTATATATAAAGATGTAGAACTTGAATTGCATCGCCGCGCAGCAACACTGCCATCACCAATAGCCAACAACCGTTGGCAAAAATGGACCATAGAGCAACTGACAGGCAACAATCTGTTAAGCTATGACTTCAACGGTGTCAACGTGACTGTTCCACCTATAGAATTTAATGTCATATTCATCTTCTATCACTTATATCACCACTTCACAACCGAAGGCATCGGACTGCGTCAACTTTGTGATTGGACAATGACACTACACGCCTATCATGACAAGATTGACCGCGACCGCCTTGAGGTCAACCTCAAACGCTTCGGACTCCTTGACGCTTGGCGATACTTCATCTGCATCTTGGTTGACAAACTCGGTCTACCCGCTGACGAAGCGCCACTATATGATGCAGAAAATAGGACTAAAGAAGACATGATACTCTCAACTATCATCGCCGGAGGTAACTTTGGACACTATCATGATGACGACAAGCGCCCCAAAGGATACTTCGCAGGCAAAATCTTTACATTCCGCCATCGCATCAAATATATATTCTCAGTACGTCTTATATCCGTTAAAGACAGTCTTATAACATTCTTAGGATATACCTATGAGGGCATTGATGCCATCATCCACGACAAGCTCCACCTCCGCCGCAAATAATACGGTAGCGCGTGATGTCGCGTCAAGACCGCCGCACCTGATGGTATCGTAACAATCAAATTATTTGACTTACGCATCAAGAGGAAACATCTAAAATGTTAACGTCCATAGATATACGCATTTTTGCATCAAGTTTTTTGTCATGTCATTACCGATAATTGCAAAAAAATGCGTACCTTTGCGGCAACTATTTTATAAGCAAGGATGAAAGAAGTGACTTACGAGGGTTTAACATTTGAGCCCTATATCTCAAGAGAATCCATTGACAACCGAGTTGCTGAACTTGGTAAAGAAATAATGCGCGATTGCGCTGGTAAACAGCCCCTGTTCCTATGTGTGCTCAACGGAGCCTTTGCTTTTGCGAGCGACCTATTTCGCGCAGTAGAAGGCATTGATGCCGAAATTTCCTTTATTCGCTTAAAAAGCTATGAAGGCACCGGCTCTACGGGTGTCGTTAAAGAAGTGATTGGTCTACACGAGAACATCGAAGGCCGCACAGTCATTATCGTTGAAGACATCGTTGACACCGGCAACACCATATATCGCCTAATTCAAGATCTCAAAGCTAAAAACCCGGCAGACATCAAAATCGCTACATTGCTTTTCAAACCGGAGGCACTGCAACGCCCCGTTCAACCTAACTATGTCGGCTTTAGCATCCCTCAAAAATTCATTATCGGTTTCGGTCTTGACCTTAACGGCAAGGCTCGCGACTTGAATGACATTTACATTCTCAAAGAAGACAAATAATTTTTTATTTTACATGTTGAATATTGTTATTTTTGGCGCACCCGGCAGTGGTAAGGGTACGCAAAGTGATTTATTGATTGAAAAGTACGGTTTGCACCACATCTCTACAGGCGACGTCCTCCGCGAACAAATCGCTAACGGCACCGAGCTTGGCAAGACCGCTGAAAGCTACATCTCTAAGGGTCAACTCATCCCCGATGAACTTATGATTAAAGTTTTGAAGAGCGTATTAGAGAACAACGCCGAAAAGACATCTAAAGGCGTTATCTTTGACGGTTTTCCTCGCACAATTCCGCAGGCTCAAGCTCTCAACGCACTTCTCAAAGAATACAACACTGAAATTCACGCTGTCGTAGGTCTTGAAGTTGCCGATGACGAACTCGTAACTCGTCTCATCAACCGTGGCAAGCAATCAGGTCGCTCTGATGACAACCTCGAAACTATCACTAAGCGCCTCGAAGTTTACCACAATCAAACATCACCGCTCCGTGACTTCTATGTTAACGAAGGCAAGTACCGCGCTATCCAAGGCGTAGGCAAAGTTGAAGAAATCTTCAACACTATCAGCAACGCCATTGACGCTATTGCCTGATATAAACTCTTAAAAGTCGCAAATGTAGCAGCCACAGCGCTGTCATTTGCGACTTTTTTCATACTTTTGCACCTAAGATAACTATCTATTCCACGACCTAAGGCCATGTACAGAGACGTCGAAACAAACTATACCACTCCACCATTCAACGACCTATTGAAGCTATATGAAGCTTCATTTGTTGACAACTTCCTACTGCCCGCACTGACAGACTATCAGACCGGCAAGACACTTACTTATGGCGAGTTTGCTGAAAATATTGCCAAGCTCCACACATTCTACAATGTTATAGGCATCAACCCCGGTGACAAGATTGCGTTAATGGGCAAGAACACAAGCGACTGGGTTACTATCTTTATTGGCACTATCACCTATGGTGCAATCATTGTTCCAATCCTGCAAGACTTTAACCCTGCAGATGCCACACAAATTCTCAACCACTCGGACGCAACGCTGCTATTTGTTGACGACAACATAATGGCACGTATGAAGTTTGAAGAGCTCACGACCATACGCTGCGCAATATCACTGAACAGCTACCAGATTATCGCCGAGCACGACGACTACAGCCACCACACCATCAACGAGATTGTTGAGAATATTGAGCAACACTTCTCACTCAGATACCCCGAAGGCTTTAAGCGCACAGATATATATTATGAGTCACAGCCCGGAGACTCCGTTGCCGTTATCAACTACACATCAGGCACAACAGGCTTCTCTAAAGGCGTAATGCTGACCTTGGATAACCTGCGCGGCAATGTCGTCTTCGGCATCCGCACACGCCTTCACTATCAAGGCTCGCGCGTGCTGTCATTCCTGCCATTAGCACACGCCTACGGCTGCGCCTTTGATATGTTGATGCCACTAACCGTTGGCTCACACATCACACTGCTCGGCGCTATGCCATCACCGGCAATTCTGCTAAAAGCGATGAGCGAAGTCAAGCCATCTCTAATCGTCTGCGTGCCGCTCGTATTAGAGAAAATTTACCGCAAGATGATTGTGCCAATGATAACAAAGAAGCCTATCAGTTGGGTATTGGCAGTGCCGATGCTCGACAAAGCCATTTACGCAATGATACGCTCAAAGTTGGTTGACGCATTTGGCGGTATGTTCGAGGAAATCATTGTCGGTGGCGCTCCACTCAACCCCGAAGTCGAAGAGTTCCTTTACAAAATCAAATTTCCTTTCACCGTTGGCTACGGCATGACCGAATGTGCGCCACTTATCAGCTACTGCCCGTGGCGCAGATTTACACGAACATCATGCGGCAGAGTGCTCCGCGACATCATGCACGCTCGCATTGACAACATCGACGAAAACGGCAACGGCGAAATCGTTGTTAAAGGTCTTAACGTCATGAAAGGCTACTACAAAAATCCCGAAGCTACAGCCGAAGCGTTCACCGAAGACGGCTGGTTGCGCACCGGTGACATGGGTTCATTGTCAGACAAAGACAATCGCACACTTTTTATTCGCGGTCGCTACAAGACAATGATACTCTCTGCAAACGGACAAAACATCTACCCCGAAGAGATAGAAGCCAAGTTCAACAATATGCCATACGTCAACGAGTGCCTCGTGCTTGAACGCAACGGCAAGCTCGTTGCTCTAATCTATCCCGACAGCGATGCCCTCTCTCAAAACGGCATCGACAAAGACCGCCTGCCGGAAGTCATGGAGCAAACACGTCGCGAGGTCAACAATCTCGTTGCTCCATATGAACGCATCGCAACAATCGAGGTAGTAGACCAAGAATTTGTCAAGACTCCCAAGCGCTCAATCAAACGCTCTCTATACAAATAATCAAAAAGATTACACAATAATTTTAGGCGAAAGCGGGTAAGAGATTACTCGCTTTCGTTTTTTTGTTACCACACATGCTTCAGTTTTGCTGATAATTTGTAATATCATTTCATATTATAGCAAAAATGTTTCATTGCAACATTTTTTATATGCAATGAAACAAAATTTATTAGTCACAGCCACGTCACGCCTTAAATTTGCAGCGTAAAAAATCTATTAATCACATTATAATTTAGCTTAAAAACAATTTAAAACTAAAACTATAATATCATGACTAAAGCATTTTTAAGTGCGCTACTTTCCTTCTTAATAGCAATTGGCGCGTATGCTCAAAACATCACGGTTCACGGCACCGTACTATCAAAGACTGATGACGAGCCTCTGATTGGTGTCTCAGTCAAAACATCAGAAGGCAACCTCGGTGTTGCAACAGACATTGACGGAAACTTTGTTATCACAGTTCCGCAAAGTGCAAAGTTAACCTTCTCCTACATTGGTTACACCGCCAAGACACTTGCGGCAAGTGCCAACATGAAAGTTTATCTCGAAGAAGACTCTGAGCTCCTCGAAGAAGTTGTCGTTGTCGGCTACACCACACAACGCAAAGCAGACTTGACCGGCGCTGTTGCTGTTATGAACATGAAAGAGCCACTGAGCGAAACTTCAGGTAACATTATGAACTCAATGGCTGGCAAGCTCCCCGGCGTTAATGTCGTTCCGGATGCAGCTCCCGGCGGTACAGGCTCAATCCGTGTTCGCGGTATGTCAACCGCAAACTCTTCTAACGATCCTCTATATATTATAGATGGCGTTCCTACGGACAATATCAATTGCATCAATCCATCAGATATTGAGACGATGCAAGTGTTAAAGGATGCAGCTTCCGCTTCAATTTACGGCTCACGTGCTGCAAATGGTGTTGTTATCATCACCACTAAGCAAGGCAAGGGTGACCGTATGTCAATCAACATCAACTATGCCGCATCAGCACAAACAATAGCAAAGCGATACAATATGCTTGACGCTAACCAATGGGGCGAAGCATATTGGGCAGCTTCTCTTAACTCCGGCATCACACCTTCGCACGTGCTTTACGGCTCAGGCTCGACCCCGGTGCTCCAAGCCTATGTTAATGGTGACACCAATTACCCGACAACAAACACCGATTGGCAAGACGCTGTTTATCGCACAGCATGGACTAACAATGTCACTGCATCTGTTGCGAACAGCACCGAAAAGAGTTCTACACTGTTATCACTTAATTACATCAACCAAAACGGTAATATCAACGATACGTTCTATGAACGCTACTCTGCACGCATCAACTCTCGCTATGACTTCAACAAATATATCACCATTGGCGAGAACATGATGATTGCACGCTGGAAAAATCGCGGTGTAGATGTTGCAGGTGACCGTGGTATTCCTTTCACTGCAATGAGCCAACACCCGGCACTGCCTATTAAAGGTGTTAACGGCGAGTGGACTTTGCCACTATCACTCATCGCTTCAGACTTAGCGAACCCTGTTCAACAAATTGCAAACGCTTCAGACAATGACCAATCATCATTGCGTATACTCGGCAATGCTTACCTTGAAGTGAAACCTATCGAAGGTCTGACACTCAAAACAAACCTCGGCATCGAGCATTCACAATATTTTAATACGACACTCGGCCGCACCACCAATCCCGGTGACGTTAACAGCGTGTCAAGCGTTTATGGACAAGGCGAAACATGGACTTGGACTAATACAGCAAACTATAACAAGACCTTCAACAAAGTACATCACTTAAACGTACTTATCGGCTCTGAAGCTATCGGATATACATTCAAGGATCTATCAGGCTCACGCGAAGGCTACTCTTTTGAAGACGCAGACTTCATGCAAGTAGGTGCCGGTACAGGCACACGCAACTCAGGAGGCGGCAAAACACAATGGTCTGTATTCTCTCTTTTCGGAAAAGTTGATTATAACTACGCTGACCGCTACTTGGCATCATTCACAATCCGCCGCGACGAGAACTCTCGCTTTGCAAAAGGCAATCGCGCAGGTGTATTCCCCGCATTCTCTGTAGCATGGCGCCCAACTCAAGAGACATTCTTCCCCGAAAACAATATTCTCAATGACTTGAAAATCCGCTACTCTTGGGGACAAAACGGTAATGCCAATATCCCATCTCTCTATCCAACATATTCAACGTATATCTACAACACCGGTAATGGTGCCTATGATATTAACGGTACAAATTCAAGCACAACATCAGGCATCACGCTCTCAAGCACCGGCAACCCGGAGCTCAAATGGGAAACAACATACCAGAACAATATTGGCGTTGATATGCAATTCCTCCGCGGTGCTATCACAGTAAGCGCAGACTACTATATCAAAAAGACTAAAGACATGTTGACTATCCCGCCGGCTCTCGATGTTGCAGGTGAAAACGCATCTGTATGGCTTAACACAGGCGATATGAAGAACAACGGTTGGGAACTCACAATCGGCTACAACTCACCTCAATATGGTGACTTCGCATGGAGCGGTTCTGTCAACCTCTCTCAATACAAAAACAAACTCGTCAGCCTTAACTCTCGCCAAAACTTTATCGGCGGTGATCAACGTCTCATTCCCGGTCAACCGATGGGCGTTTACTACGGATATGTTTGCGATGGCATCTTCCAAAACGAGACCGAAGTTGCTAACCATGCGACACAAACAGGCGCAGCCCCCGGCCGTCTAATCTATCGCGACCTTAACGGTGATGGCGTTATTAACGAATCAGACCGCTGCATCATCGGCGACCCAAATCCTGATTTGTCAATGGGTATAAACCTTACCTGCCGATACAAAGCATTCTCACTCGATATGTTCTTTGCCGGTGACTTCGGATTTGATATCCAAAACCATATGAAACGCCAGCTCTTGTCTATGACTTATGGCAACCTTGCCACAAACCGTTCTGTTGACATTCTTAACGCATGGACACCGACAAACACCAACACCGACATTCCGGCATTGACGCTAACTGACGACAATAACGAATCTCGCTTCTCTACATACTACGTTGAAGACGGCTCATATATGAAGATGAAATATCTCAAACTGTCTTACGAGCTTCCTAAAACAATCATCAAAAAGATTGGAGCTTCAAACCTCGACGTTTACGGTCAAGTAGAGAACGTATTCACGATTACCGGTTACACCGGCCTTGACCCCGAAATTCTTCCCGGCGAATATGGCGCACGCATTGACAATGGCGCTTATCCACGCCCACGCACCTTCACTTTAGGTCTTAACCTCCAATTCTAATCAAAGGGTTGTCAAAATCTTTAATCTCACAAAACAATGAAAAATTATAAATCCATCATAAAGAACATTTTGGCAGGCACCGCTATCGCAGCAATGTCACTCACCACGGTATCCTGCGATGATTTGCTCGACACAGTGCCACAAGGCACATTCACCGATGAACAAATTGGTGATGAAGAGGCAGTAGACCTCATGACAGCAGCTTATGCGACAATGCTCAACCACTTCTTCGGCAATAACGAATCATTTGCCGGTCCAATAAACAACTGGGTATTTGATGTTAGATCTGACGATGCCCTCAAAGGCGGCGACGGTGTGACTATGGAGGCATATATGCACCAACTCGAGGTGGGTAACGTGCAAAGTGACAACGATGTTGCAAATTTCAAATGGCGCAACAACTACTATTCAATCTCACGTTGCAACACAGCAATCCGCAGCATCCAAAACGCATCTTCTATCTCTGACGACAACAAATCTTCTTTCATAGCAGAGATGAAAACCCTCCGCGCTTACTACTACTTTGATATGCTACGCATATTTAAGAAGTTCCCATACTTCGACGAAACTGTTGTAGACCCAAGCAGTTGCCGTGCAGATGAATATACTCGCGACCAAATCGCCGAATTCATCAAAGAAGACCTTCGTCAATGCTATAGTGCTCTTCCGGAGACTCAAACTCAAGTAGGCCGCTTTAACAAATATGTAGCAGCGGCAATCTTGGCTCGCGTAGACCTCTTCACTTCATCATGGGCTGAAGCTGAACAATATGCAGGATATGTTATCAGCAGTGGCAAATATCAGCTTTACAACAACTTCCTTGATATGTCAAAGCCTGAGTTCAACAATAGCTACGAATCTGTAATGGCTATCCAATTCTCATCAGCCAACTCTCCCGACCAATACAATTTTAACAACTGCTTGAACTGTACTTGGTCAGAAGGCAATCTTTATGGCAACGGTGATGACTTCTATCTTGCGTCTCAAAACTTGGTCAACGCATTCCGCACCGACGATAACGGCCTGCCATATCTCGATGGCTCATTCAACAATGAAAATGTCAGTAGCGCTGACTATGAAGGCACAATTGACCCACGATTAGACTTTACACTCGGTCGCATCGGTATGCCGTGGCGCTCTCACACATACAACGAGAAATGGTGTCGTAACCTCGAACTTTACGGCCAGTATTCAGGCAAAAAGCCGTATCCCGCTCCCGAGTCTCCCTATGTTAAAATCGGTATCGTTCCGTGGGGTGCATCATCACTCAACTGGATTCTCATCCGCTATGCTGACGTTATATTGATGAAAGCTGAGGCTCTCATCGAACAAAATAAGGACCTCGATGAAGCACGTAATCTCATCAATCAAATACGCGCAAAAGCAGCTCGCTCAGTAGACCCATCTTACGAGCCTGTTGACTGCAATCCCAACATTGCAAACTACTATATAAGCGAATATCCTGCTTCAGGTTGGAATCAAGACTATGCACGCCGCGCTGTTCGCATGGAACGTCGTCTCGAACTCGCCATGGAAGGTCACCGCTGGTTTGACCTTGTACGCTGGGGCAATGTTGTTGAAACGATGAACAACTACTACGCTTCTGAAGTAAAAGTTCACTCTTACTATAACGGTGCAAGTCTCTCTGAAAATGACATCTACTTCCCGATACCTGTTAACCAAGTTGACAACGCAGGAGACCTCTACAAGTAATAATAACGTCAAACCGCAACGACTAACTCGCTGCAATCAGCATAATAAACAATGAAAAAATTTTCAACATATATACTCGCCGTTCTAACTCTCGCACTGTGCGGCATAACAAGTGCCTGCTCCGACTTCGAGCCGACAGGCTATGATGCAGTACCCGACTTGGCAAAAGCATCAAACCTTACCGCGTCAATTTCAGGACGCTCAGTTACTTTGACTTGGGATTTACCCGCCGGAGCCGACATTACCGCTGTCCGCGTAAGCTGTGACAACGGCACTCCAACGGTACTCCCCGGCACAGCAACGACTTGCACTCTCAAAGGACAACCTATGGATAGAGAACTCATCTACACCGTTAAGCTTGAGCAAAAAGGCGGCTATGTTTCTGAAGGCGTCTCTGTCTCAACCACTGTGCCTTATGTTGCTTCAAAAATGGCATATTTGCTAACAACATCGTCTTACACCGAGCTCCCCGATGATGATGAACTTGCAGCAGCGACTTGGTTTGCAAAGCAAGAAAATGCCGAATTTATTCAGCCCTCTCAAATTTCATCTCTTGACCCTGATATATATTCGGTTATATGGATTGAAATTGACCGCGTAGGTCTTGAATTGGGCTGGCAAAATCTTCCGAATTCGATTACTAACGATGCAACAATCGCAGCACTTCGCGAATACTCTGCTAACGGCGGCTCGCTCTATCTGTCAAATATGGCAACACAATTGACAGTACCGCTTGGCATAGTCCCCGAATATATGAATCCGACAGTCTATGGTAACGGCGAAGGCGGCTCAGGCGATGATGTATGGGTAATCAATCCCTACCTCGGATGGGACTTCCGCGATGGTTCTGACCAAGGATTCTATGACCGCACAGGTCACGCAGTCTACGATGGACTTACTTTTGAAGACCCTAACGGCTACGGCTATCCTAACCTGCCGCTTATTGGCCCCGGTCGTCGCGAAGACCACAACTGTCTTTGGGACTGCAACATCTATGGCAAAGGCTCTGAATGTGACGTTATCAAATACTTTGAAGTCGTAAACAATGCTTTGGTACTTGCAACATGGGGACACGTCCGCGACCACTGCGTAGCCGGCTTGGTTGAATTCTATGCTACATCTGAACACGGTCAATGTATCGCTAACGGCTTTGCTGCTTACGAATGGAATCAAAACTCTGGTCAAAATCCATATCAAAGCAACCTTGAGCGTCTGACATATAACATTCTTAACTACTTGAAATAATGTGATTGGCTGCCAAGCTGACACATGGCTTGGCAGCCTTTTAAACTTCAATAATTAACCAATATGAAGAATCTGATATTACCGATTTTAGCCACAACAGTTTTAGCTGTCCCGTGCGCTAAAGCTGAATTGGTAGCCCACTTTCCTATGGATATCAAAGATGGTAAGATTACAGAAGTAATCAGCGGCAACAGCTTTGACGTTCAAGGCAATTTTAATCCCGAAAATGTTGCCGGAGCTGTCGGCAAAGCTCTCCGCTTTGACGGTTATACTACATTCGTGGATGCCTCACTCGGCAACATCATTGCTGATGGTTCTAAGCAGATGACTTTCTCGATTTGGACTGCATTGGAGACTTATCCAATAATTCTAATCGACCAAAAGACTTCTGAAAAGACTGCTATCGCAAGTTGCCTTGACGATTCAGCGAAAACGGGATTCGGATTTTTTATTGGCTTTGACGGTAAATGGTCATTCAAAACTTACATCGGTGGTTGGCCTGTCGAAATTGAAATCAGCACCCCGCTACCTACTTATCAATGGAACAACTTGGCTGCTGTAATTGATACATCGTCTCGCACGGTCACCATATATCTAAACGGCGAAAGTGTAGGCTCATCACGCTGTTCAGGCTCGTTGAAATTTGACGGTGGCAGCTTTGTCCTCGGACGAAATTTCACAGACAACACATCCGGACAATTCGTTCTAAACACATTTAACGGTGTCATTGACGAAGTAGAAATATGGAACGAAGCTCTTGACCAAACTACAATCAAAACATGGACTGCCGAGAATCAAGCAGACTTGAGCATCCCGTCATCTCGCTATGCTGAAGACATTATGCGTCCCCGCTTCCACGGTATGCCGGCTACAGCATGGACTAACGAAAGTCACGGCATGACTTATGCCGATGGCAAATATCATGTATTCTTCCAAAAGAACGCAGACGGCCCATATATGGCACGCCTGCACTGGGGACATATTTCAAGCGAAAATCTTTTTGATTGGACAGAAGAAAAAATCGCGCTCTCGCCCGGCGAAGATTACGACATCAAAGGCTGTTGGAGCGGCTGCGTCTTCTCTGACGATGAAATTACAGGTGGCAAGACAAACATCATCTACACCGCCGTTGACTATACCCACGCTGTCATCGCACAAGCGTCACCAGATGATGAAACATTGCTCAACTGGTCTAAAGCAACAAATAATCCTATCATCAACGGTCGTCCCGACGGTCTCTCTGATGACTTCCGCGACCCATACTTCTTCCGCAACGGTGATAATGCTTATATTATCGTAGGCAGTTCTAAAAACGGCATTGGCACTACGACTCTTCATAAATACAGCCCAACAACCGCAACATGGAGCAACGACGGCTCTACTTTCTTCACCGGCAGCAATGCCAATCAAGACGGTACATTCTGGGAAATGCCTAACGTCACACCTATGCAAAACGGCAAATGGCTATTCACTGCCACTCCACTCAACACAGCATCCGGCGTTCACGCTATGTATTGGACAGGGTCAATCAACAATGACGGCACATTTGCAGCAACATCAAGCGCAGGAAAGAACATCGAACTTACTTCCCGCAACGGTTACGGCTTGCTCTCACCGACAATCTATCAGCATGACGGTAAAACGATTGTTCTCGGCATCGTACCGGATAAACTAAGTTCAGAATATAACTACCAACTCGGCTGGGCACACTGCTATTCACTTCCTCGTGAATGGTCTCTCAACGACAAAGATGAACTTATACAGAAGCCATACTCAGGGCTAACTGATATGCGCTCAGACATTAATTACCAACTCAAAGATTTTGATTTGTCAGACAGTCAATCACTCTCACCAGTCAACGGTAGAGAAGCTGAAATTCTCGGCATTTTTACAGTTGGCAATAATCCATTTGGATTTAAAATATTCAAGAATAGCAATGCCGATGCAACCATAAGCTATAATCCGTCAACAGGTGTACTTACGGCAGATTTCTCTCGTCTCAATCGTTGGTCTAATGACGATGGCATATACGATGGCATTTATCGCTGCACACTGCCAGTAACTCCGGCAGTCGGCTCAGATTTAAAAATCAACGCCTTCATTGACCACTCTATCATTGACATCTTTGTTAATGACCAATGGGCAACATCACTCCGCGTATTCCCAACAGATGTTGACGCAACAGACATCGAGGTCTATGCCGAAGGCTCTGTTCACATCAAACAACTCAACGCATGGACACTCACAAAAGACAGTTCGAGCGGAATACGCAACATTACGGTTGACAAATTAAACAATAATGGCAACGTTTACATTTACAATATGTCAGGGCAGCTCCTTCGCCAAAACAAAACGGCGGAGGACGCTCTCTCCGGACTACCTAATGGCATATACATCCTTAAGTCAGGCAATAAAATCGAAAAACGCATCATAAAACAATAATAGAGATTACATAACAAACGTCACGCGGCTTGAGTGCATATTCAAGCCGCGTGACGTTTTATAATAGAGAGTAAGGCAATGACTAATTCTCGTCTATTGCATCTTTGAAGTGCGTTTTTGTACGGCGGTGGGTAGCTCGCCATAGTAG
>CAYYAA010000039.1:0-18661 GCA_964469875.1 uncultured Bacteroides sp. | reverse complement strand
TCAAAGATACTCGTGGCATCATCGACGCTATCCTCGACGGCTCTATCCTCTCAGCTCCCAAGAAGACAATTCCTTTGTTCAACTTTGAAGTGCCCACCGCTCTTCCCGGCGTAGATTCTGCTATCCTCGACCCGCGCGACACTTACACCAACGCTGAAGACTGGAATGTTAAAGCTAAAGACCTCGCTGAACGCTTCATCAAGAACTTCAGCAAGTACACTACTAACGAAGCAGGTAAAGCTCTCGTTGTAGCAGGTCCCCAACTCTAATAAGGCCTAAATCAGTAACACTGATTTAAATACCCACAGAGTGCGACTCAACCGAGCCGCACTCTTTTTTTTGACCATAAAAACTTGCATTATCCTAATTTTGCTATTACTTTTGCAAGTAGTATGTACAAGAAGATAAGACTTATACGGATTATAGTGGCTTGTGCGGTGTTTATCGCGCTAAGCTATGGTCTTGCCTTCGGCGTTACGACCGTGTTTGAACAAATGCAAATTGTTCCTGCCATAATCATAGGCTCAGCTATATGGCTGCCTTTCTGGGCTGTCATAACACTGCTCACCGGTCGTATCTACTGCTCAACAGTCTGCCCCATAGGAACAATTTCTGACATTGCCGCACGCATCGGCATGACGATAAAGCGCAAAAAAGCACGCCGCAGATTCGGAATAGCATCTGCCGCCGACCTCGGATATCACTTCAGCGAAGCTCGCCGACAGATACGCGCCGTCATATTCACCACAATCTTCGTGCTATCTATCATCGGCGTTTCAACAGCCTTGACTATACTCGACCCCTTTGACATCTACCGACGTGCTCTCGGAGCTGCGCCATCTGTCAGATGCGCCACATCATCAGCAATGATTCAGATAGTGTCATTAGCATTCATTGCATTTGTCGCCGCCGTTGCCTCACAACGCGGGCGACTCCTATGCAATACGATTTGCCCCGTAGGAACATTATTAGGTTGTGCCTCGCCATACGCTGTATATAACATCGACATCAACACAGACAAATGCATCGGCTGCGGCGCTTGCGAGCGTGTATGCCGCGCTGAGTGCATCAACCCGTCAAGCCACAAGGTCGATATATCACGCTGCGTCGTATGCTTTGACTGCACAAGCGTATGCCCGAGCGATGCAATCACATTCCGCCGTGGCAAGCACAAACTGACAATGCCGATGCTGCAATCCATCACCCCAACATTAAAAACCGATGTATCATCTCCCGAAGATGATACAGTTAAGCTATATAATAATGAAACAATATCTCGAACTTCTAAATGATATACTGACCAACGGCACACTCAAAGGCGACCGCACCGGCACCGGCACTCTATCGGTGTTCGGTAGGCAAATGCGCTTTGATATGCGCGACGGCTTCCCCTTAATCACAACAAAGAAGCTCCACCTGAAGTCTATAATCCACGAACTACTATGGTTTCTCAAAGGAGACACCAACGTAAAATATCTCCAAGACAACGGTGTCCGCATCTGGAACGAATGGGCTGACGAGAACGGAGACTTAGGACATATCTACGGCTACCAATGGCGCTCTTGGCCTGACTATCGCGGCGGCTCTATAGACCAAATCAAAGAGGCTATTGAGACAATCAAACACAACCCTGACTCTCGCCGCATCATCGTCAGCGCGTGGAATGTCGCCGACCTGCCAAACATGAACCTGCCGCCATGCCACGCCTTCTTCCAATTTTATGTCGCTAACGGACGTCTCAGCTTGCAGCTATATCAACGCAGTGCCGATACATTCTTAGGCGTGCCGTTCAACATCGCCTCCTACGCGCTCCTGTTGATGATGGTAGCTCAAGTGACAGGCCTCGAAGCCGGTGAATTTGTGCACACACTCGGTGACACACACCTCTACACAAACCACCTCGAACAAGCACGCCTTCAGTTAACACGCGAGCCGCGCCAACTGCCGCGCATGGTGATTAACCCCGATGTCAAAGACATTTTCGACTTCAAATATGAAGACTTCACCCTCGAAGGCTATGACCCCCACCCTCACATCAAAGCCACCGTATCTGTATGAGAAATATCAACATCATAGTTGCAGCCACTATTGACGGCAAGATTGGCAACAAGGGCGACCTCCTCTTCCACATCTCTCCCGACCTGCGCCGCTTCAAGCAATTGACAACAGGCAACACCGTCATCATGGGACGCAAAACATTTGAATCCCTGCCCAAAGGCGCACTACCAAACCGCCGCAACATCATCGTCACTCGTCAAGCAGACTACCATGCCGCAGGCGCAGAGACAGCTAACTCTTTAGACGAAGCCATCGCTTTAGCGGCAGACAAAAACGCCATGGGCGAAACTTTTATCATCGGCGGCGGCGAAATATATCGACAAGCTCTGCCGATTGCTACACATATATATATAACAGTTGTTGACAAGATATATGACGAAGCCGACACCGTCTTTCCCGACATCAACGACAACGAATGGACCGTCACCGAGCTCAGCGAAGAGCTTATTGACGAAAAAACATCCTTGCCTTACTTCTTTAAAACAATGTGTCGCAATTCACTTTTAGAATCCAATATTTCTATGTAAATTTGCATTCATGGAGAAGGAAAACTACATAGTATCAGCGCGCAAGTATCGCCCCGCTACCTTTCACGACGTTGTCGGTCAAAAATCACTGACCGTCACGCTGAAGAATGCGATAGCGACTGACCGATTGGCACACGCATACCTATTCTGTGGGTCTCGCGGTGTCGGCAAAACCTCTTGCGCCCGTATATTTGCAAAAACGATAAACTGCACCCACCGCACAGCCGAAGGCGAGGCGTGCAACGAGTGCGAATCTTGCCGTATGTTCAACGAGAACCGCTCGCTGAACATTATCGAGTTGGATGCCGCTTCACATAACGGCATCGAGGATATGCGTGCCATTATCGACCAAGTCATGGTGCCGCCAAGCAGTGGTCGATACCGCGTGTTCATCATCGACGAGGTGCACATGCTCAGTACCGCAGCATTCAACGCCTTCCTCAAAACGCTTGAGGAGCCGCCATCTTATGTTATTTTCATATTGGCAACAACAGAGAAGCATAAGATTATACCGACAATCTTGTCACGCTGCCAGATTTATGACTTCAACCGCATAAGCGTGCAAGACATGATTGAGCATCTAAGCTACGTTGCCTCTAAAGAAGGTTATACCGCCGAGAACGCTGCGCTCAACGTCATCGCCGGACGTGCCGACGGTGCAATGCGCGACGCCCTATCCATCTTTGACCAAGTGGCAGCTTCCTCTTTGGGCAATATCACCTATGCCGCTGCCATTGAGAACCTCGGCGTTCTCGACAACAGCTACTATGCACAACTCGTTGACGCATTCCTTGCCGGTGACGTGCGACAAGCCCTGCTCCTTTTCCGAGACATTCGCGTCAAAGGATTCGACCCGCAAACTTTCATCAACGGGTTGGGACAATATATGCGCGACCTGATGGTTGCCGGAGACCCCAAGACTTTAAACCTGCTCGATGCCGGAGACGAAGTGAAAGCTCAAATGGCAGAACGCGCACAAAAGTGCTCACCTC
Source organism: uncultured Bacteroides sp. (assembly GCA_964469875.1). GTDB lineage: Bacteria > Bacteroidota > Bacteroidia > Bacteroidales > Muribaculaceae > CAG-873. Next base: position 15,084 of record CAYYAA010000039.1, on the reverse strand, counting down.
AATTCCTTTACGAAGCTATGGACCTCTGCAACGAAGCAGACCTCAACTATCGCGCAGCAACAAACAAACAGTTCCTCATAGAGCTTACGCTCATCAAACTGTGCCAACATTATAGCCCCACCCCCATCAAGAGACGCGGCAAGGGAGTGGGGCAGCTAAAACCCATCGCCGCTCCGGCAGGCGCTCCTCAACAAGCCCCTGCCGCATCTCAACCTGCACAAACTCAACCCACAGCGCCACAGCCTCAACCCGTGGCACAGCCCACTGTTGCCACACCGCAACCACAACCGTCACGCACCACCGCACCTCACACAACCGGCCATATCCTCGGCCCAAGCATCTCCATACGCAAAGTGCATGACCGTCAAGAGCAACAGACCGACGCTGCTGCCGCCGACCCGACTGTGCAATATCAAGCTCGCTCGGCTGCATACACCGAAGACGCGCTGAAAGAAGCATGGCAGACATTCATCAATGCCCACCAGACAGAACACATCTTGGTCAGCACCATGCGCACTACACCTCTGCGACACGTCAATGACGACAATGACAGCTATAAGTTGACAGTGCAAAATGAGATACAACAAAACATCTTCAACGAAGTGATGCCCGATCTGCTCAAACACCTTCGCGACGCGCTGAGCAATGACCACATCAACATCATCATTGAAGTAAATCAAGGCGAAGCTCCTCCCGAAACATGGAACGAGCGTCAACTCCTCGAACACATGCTCAAACAAAACAGCAACTTCGCCGATTTCGTAAAAAAAATGAAACTTAAACTTTAGGCTACCCCACAAAAAACGCTATTGCCACCCACTCGCCTACTACCATAAATGGAAAAACTAATGCAATATGTTTGGCAGCACCGACTATGGTTGCCCGCCGACATGAAAACTGTAGACGGTCAACGCATCGAAGTGATTGACCAAGGATTACTTAACACTAATGCCGGACCTGACTTCTTTAACGCCAAGGTGCGCATTGGTGAGCGCGTGTGGGTGGGCAACATCGAAATCCATGTTAAAGCCTCCGATTGGCTAAGACATCACCACGACACCGACCCTGCCTATGACTCGGTGATACTCCACGTCGTTGGCGTTGACGATATGCGCATACAACGCAAGGCAGGCGGCGAGATACCTCAATTAGTGATGCTCTGCGCTCGAGACTTCAGCGACAGATACAACGCTATGGTCAACAACCCGCTATCCGAGCTGCCGTGCAGTCGCGAGATTGCCACACTCCCACATATATATATTACAGACTGGTTGACATCACTCGCCTATGAACGACTATACCGCAAAACAGAACGCGTGCTCGCCACCCTGCAACGACTCAATGGCGATTGGGCATCAACAGTCTACGTTACATTGGCACGCGCACTCGGTTTCAGCACCAACGGCGATGCCTTTGAACGCTTAGCACTATCACTGCCGCTGCGCATAATGCTGAAACACCGCACATCACTCGAATCTGTCGAAGGACTACTCTTCGGACAAGCCGGATTTCTCGATGACCTACCCGACGATATTGACTACTACGTCACGCGCATGAAAGAGGAATACACATTCCTAAGCACCAAATTCGGCATCCAACGCGCCGGCAACCTCGGTTGGCGCATGTCACGTATGCGTCCACAGAACTCGCCACACCGCCGCATTGCCACACTTGCCGCTATGATATATAATGGCTTCCCTATTTCATCTATGGTCTTTGACCTGCAAACAATGGACGAAGCACGACAGCTCTTTGACTTGGAACTGCGAGGCTACTGGTCAACACGCATCAACTTCAACTCCAAAATGACAACCGGTGTTCGCGCACTAAGCGAAACATCAATAGACATACTAATAATAAATGTAGTCGTGCCACTACTCCACGCATACGGCCAAACATTCGGAGACAAAGACCGCATGGAACGCGCGACAGACCTACTCCAAAGTCTCAAGCCCGAACACAACTCAATAATAACACTCTTCACATCGGCAGGAATAGAATGTCCCGACGCGATGCACTCCCAAGCACTCATTGAACTGCGAAACGAATACTGCCAAGCCCGCAAATGCCTATATTGCCGCATCGGCCACCGACTCCTTGCCGCCAAAGTCAAACCGTGATAATTTTCTCCATAGTTCAGGCAAAACAACTGCCAACCTTAGACACCGAATTATATTTTAAAATTTTTTGATAAAAAGCAACCACTTTCTCAAAATATTCATTATCTTTGCCGCGCATATCGAGACACTTGCTGTCTTGATATAAGTTAACCTTATTTGTTCTGCCATAACTCGATCCAAACATTATTTGACCCTATAATAATTATGTTAGAGAAAACCAACGTAAAAGTCCTCGACAAAGTAGTAGTACGCTTTTCGGGTGACTCAGGTGACGGAATGCAGCTTGCAGGCAACATCTTCACAAATGTCTCTGCCGGCTTAGGCAACCAAGTGTCTACATTCCCTGATTATCCTGCTGAAATTCGCGCCCCGCAAGGCTCACTCAGCGGCGTTTCCGGCTTCCAAGTTAGCGTCGGCACCGGTGTCCACACCCCCGGCGATAGCTGCGATGTCCTTATCGCTATGAACCCTGCTGCTTTAAAACAAAATGTCAAATTCTTGAAACCCGGTGGTGTCATTATCGTAGACATCGACTCTTTCAAAGAAGCTGACCTCAAAAAAGCCTTATTTAGTACCGACCAACCATTCAAAGAATTGGGCATCACTGCTCAAGTCGTTGAAGTTCCCGTTACATCTATGACTAAAGCTGCTCTCGCTGACTCAGGTCTTGACAACAAGAGCATCTTGAAATGCCGTAACATTTTTGCGTTGGGTCTTGTTTGCTGGCTGTTTGACCGCCCCGTTGAGAGCGCTCTCCACCACTTAAAGAATAAATTTGCTAAGAAACCCGCCGTTTACGAGGCTAACGCCATCGTTCTACAAGCCGGTTTCAACTATGGTAACAATATCCACGCTTCTGTTTCAACTTATCGCATCGAGACAGAAGACCCGCGTAAGGGCATTTACACCGACATCAATGGCAATACCGCTACCGCTTGGGGCTTGATTATGGCATCTGAGAAATGCGGTCGTCCTTTGTTCCTCGGCTCATACCCTATCACCCCTGCAACAGATATCCTCCACGAATTGGCAAAGCGCAAAGACCTTGGCGTTAAGGCTTGCCAAATGGAAGATGAAATCGCAGGCGTTTGCTCTGCTATCGGCGCTTCTTTCGCCGGCAACCTCGCTGTTACATCTACATCAGGCCCCGGTCTCGCCCTCAAGAGTGAAGGCATCGGCCTTGCTGTAATCGCCGAGCTGCCTTTGGTTGTCATTGACGTGCAACGCGGTGGCCCCTCAACAGGTCTCCCCACAAAGACAGAACAAACCGACTTGATGCAAGCTCTCTATGGCCGCAACGGTGAATCTCCCGTCGCTGTCGTTGCTCCGGCATCACCCACAGACTGCTTCACTATGGCATTTGAAGCCTGCCGCATCGCCGTTGAACACATGACTCCGGTCATCCTTCTCAGCGACGCTTTCATCGGCAACGGCTCATCAGCATGGCGCATCCCCGACGCTGACGAATATCCCGAAATCAAAACACGCTACGTTCCCGAAAACCTCCGCGAAGGCTGGCGTCCCTATGTTCGCGATGAGAAATCTCAAGTACGCTACTGGGCTATCCCCGGCACTGAAGGCCTGACACACCGTCTCGGCGGTCTCGAAAAAGACTCTAAGACCGGCGCTATCTCTACCGACCCCATCAACCACGAGCGTATGGTCAAAATCCGCCGCGAAAAAATTGAACGTATCGCCGACAACATCCCCGCTCTCGACGTTATGGGCAATCCCGATGCCGACACATTGTTAGTTGGCTGGGGCGGCACTTACGGCCACTTGCACACCGCCACCGACGAACTCAACCGCGAAGGCAAGCCCGTGGCTTTTGCTCACTTCCGCTATATCAATCCCCTCCCCGCAAACACCGCCGAGGTGCTCCGCCGCTATCGCCGTGTCGTAGTAGCCGAGCTCAACACCGGCATGTTTGCTGACTTCCTCCAAGCCAAGTTCCCCGATGTCAAGATTGAACGCATCAACAAGATTCAGGGTCAACCCTTCCAAGTCAGCGAAGTTATCGAGGGCGTTAAAAAATATATGGACCAATAAAAAGGCAATATCCAAATGGAACAAGCAACATATACAGCAGCCGACTATAAAAGTGACCAATCTGTACGCTGGTGTCCCGGCTGCGGCGACCACGCCATTCTCAATACTTTACACAAGGCAATGGCTACGCTTGGCATAGCTCCACACAAGACTGCCGTTATCTCAGGCATCGGTTGTAGCTCGCGTTTGCCTTACTACATGAACACCTACGGCTTCCACACCATTCACGGTCGTGCTGCCGCTATCGCCACAGGCTTTAAGGTTGCAAACCCCGAGATGACCGTCTGGCAAATCTCAGGCGACGGTGACGGTCTCGCTATCGGTGGTAACCACTTCATCCACGCCGTTCGTCGTAATATTGACATCAACATCTTGCTCTTCAACAACAAGATTTACGGTCTAACCAAAGGTCAATATTCTCCGACAAGTGACCGTGGCTTCGTCTCTAAATCATCACCTTACGGCACTACTGAAGACCCGTTTATCCCCGCAGAACTCGTCTTTGGCGCTCGTGGCAACTTCTTCGCTCGCTCTATCGACGTTGAATTGGCTACGTCTCAAGAGGTTATGGTTGCTGCAGCTCAACACAAAGGCGCATCTGTTGTCGAAATACTCCAAAACTGTGTAATCTTTAACAACGGCATCCACAGCGCTATCACCGACCGCGAATATCGCGCTGACCGCACTATCCACCTCCGTCACGGCGAAAAAATGATTTTCGGCAAAGACGGCAACAAGGGCTTGGTGCAAGACGGATTCCTGTTGAAAGCTGTAACTATCGGCGAAGACGGTTACACAATTGACGACGTTCTCGTTCACGATGCTCACACCAAGAGCAACTTCCTACACCAACAACTCGCTATGATGGACGGCAAGGACCTGCCCCTCGCTATCGGCATCATCCGCGACGTTGACGCAATTACCTACAACGACGGTGTGGCTCAACAAGTTGAGGAAGTGCGCGCTCGCAAGGGCTTCAACTCTCTGCGCGACATGATTCTCGCCGGTGAGACTTGGGAAGTCAAGTAACTGTTCAGCACTTAGATAATACACTCCATAGTTAGAGGGCCGTCAACTCGACCCTCTAACTTTATTTTTGATTTTCGATATAAATGGATTACAACCAACAACACTTCCACGAGCGCGATGCGCTGATTCACTTTAACGAGGCTGACCATATCTACACTCACAACGGTCAAACATTAGAGTCTGTCACTACTATTGTCGAGGAATGTTTTGAACAATTTGACGCCCCATATTGGGCGGAACGCAAAGCGACTCCTGAGGTGACTGCCGAAATGCTTATCGAACAATGGGCTGAAAACGGTCGCCGCGCTCGCGACCTCGGCACTCAGATGCACGACCGCATTGAGCACTTCTATCTCGGATATGGCCTTGATGAGGCAGCGATGTCTGACGAGACCTTCAGACTGTTCCTTGACTTCACCAAAGAACACAAACTCCAACCTTATCGCACCGAGTGGCGTATATTCTATGAAGAATATGGCATTGCCGGAACTTTAGACTTCTTGAACTTTGACGGCAACGAGTTTGTTATATATGATTGGAAGAGGTCTACAAAATTAGTTGACCCTTTCGGTCGTGTCATTAAAGACAACCGCTACCACAAGACAGCATATCCTCCGCTCCAAGAGATTCCTGACACGACGTTCTATCACTACGCCTTACAGGTGAGCATCTATCGCTACATCCTTGAACAGAAATATGGCATCAACGTCAGCCACAGCAAGTTGGGCGTTTTCCACCCTGAAAATGGCAGATATTTTGTCCTCGACTTGCCATATCTCAAAGAAAAAGTCATCACACTATTAGAATCACGCATTAAATGAACAACATACCGCAGGCATTCTTAGAACGCATAGCCGCATATTCGAGTCCTTTTCTCGCCGGTCTCGGTGACGCTCTCGCGACAACCGCTCCGGAGGTGAGCATACGTGTCAACACAGCAAAGGGCGCTTCTCTGCCGTCAAATGCCGACACCGTTAAATGGTGGAGCAAAGGCGGCTTCTATCTGTCGGAACGCCTGCCGTTCACTTTTGACCCTGCCTTGCACCAAGGATTATATTATGTGCAAGACGCTTCATCAATGGCTATCGCTGCTATTGTCAGCCACTTGTCTGAAGGTCAGGGCGCTTTGCGCTATCTCGACTCTTGTGCCGCTCCGGGTGGCAAAACCACTGCCGCTATTGATGCACTGCCTGACGGTTCACTTATCGTTGCTAATGAATACGACTTCCGCCGCGCCAATATCCTTGCTGAGAATGTCTCTAAGTGGGGTAATCCGCGAGTGGTGGTCTCGCGTGGTGACACCGCAAAGTTCACCAACCTTCCCGGCTTCTTTGACATCGTAGCCGCCGATGTTCCTTGTTCCGGTGAAGGCATGATGCGCAAAGATGCTGAAGCCGCTGCCCAATGGTCGCCGACTTTGGTCAACGAATGTGCCGCTCGTCAACGCGAAATTGTCGATAATGTGTGGACGGCTCTGCGTCCCGGCGGTTACATGATTTACAGCACTTGCACATTCAATCGCGATGAAAACGAAGATATTGTTGACTATATCGTCAACGAATATGGCGCACACACCATAGCTATACCGGCACTCGATGCCCATAGCGAAATCGCACCTGCCATCTTTGGCGACAACAAATGCTACCGCTTCATCCCCGGCAGGACACGTGGCGAAGGCCTCTTTGTCTGCGTGCTCCAAAAGCCACAGGATGCCGAAGTGCGCAAGCCCAAGAAGAACAAACAGCGTGACAACAAACCACGAATCACGCTGTCAGCAGAACACGCCAAACTCGCCCGCACATGGCTCTTAGGCGACTATGACCTGCGTCTGTCTGCCGATGGCGAGTCACTCTACGCCGTGCCCAAAGACATTGCCGAAGCTGTCAGCACTCTGTCATCAACGCTCGACGTCGTTGAACTTTGTCTTTGTGTCGGACGCATCAAAGGACGAGACCTCATACCCTCACAACAATTGGCGCTGTCACTCGCTCTCGACCCGTCAACTTTTGCACGTGTAAATGTTGACTATAAAACAGCGCTGACCTACCTGCGCCGCGAGACCATAGCGGCAAGCGAAGGCGCTCCGCGTGGCTTTAACCTCCTATACTTTGACAACACCCCTCTCGGCTTTGTCAAAAACCTCGGCAATCGCGTCAACAATCTCTACCCTACCCAATGGCGCATCCTCTCAACATACACCAACGAAGTCAAAAACATAATACAACACATTTAAATAGTTGGCAGTAGCTGCAAAAATGATTATCTTTGCAGCGATATTTCTAAAAGAACTATAGATGGTTATCATCAAACGATTATATACATTTATGTTACAGCGGTTTTTGCCGTTGTTCATGATGACTTTTTTTATCTGCTTGTTCATCGTGATGATGCAGTTTTTGTGGCGTTATATCGATGACCTTGTGGGTAAAGGACTTACTGTGGATGTCATTGCCGAATTATTCTTCTATGCCTCATTGACAATGGTGCCCACTGCCTTGCCTTTGGCTGTGCTTTTGGCATCACTGATGACTTTCGGCAACTTAGGCGAGAAATTTGAGCTTACCGCGCTTAAAGCCTCCGGCATCTCCCTTTTCAAGATTATGAGACCGCTGATTGTGTTCATGATTTTTGTATCTATAGGCGCTTTCTTCTTCCAGAATAATGTCCTGCCGATAGCCCAGACAAAGATGTGGACGCTGCTCTTCTCCGTAAGGCAGAAGTCACCTGAGGTGGAAATTCCTGAGAAGTCGTTCTACGACCAAATCCCCAACATGAACCTCTATATCGACCATAAGAACCCGGAGACGGGTATGCTCTATGGCATGATTATATATGACGTCACTCGCGGTCTCGACAACTCGCGCGTTATCCTTGCCGATTCCGGAAAGTTTAATTTCACAGAAGATAAGACACGTCTTTATCTCCACCTGCACACCGGCGAACTGTTTGAAAATCTGCGAGATAATGCCTTCGGCGTTTCTTCGGCAAGTTATATGCCGTTCAGACGCGAACATTTTAAAGATAAAGAGGTCTATTTCCCATTTGACGCTAACTTTAACCGTATCGACGAGGAAGGTATGCGCAGCCAATACATTGGCCAGAATATCAGCCAATTGCGCCATTCGATAGACTCTATTGGGCAACAGGTTGACTCTGTAGGCGACATCTATGCTCGTGATATTAAAGAGACACCATACCTCGGCATTAGCTACTATAAATCGGTGACTAATCGCAACGGCGAATATGTCAGCGAGAAGCGACAGCCTGTCAAATTAGCCAAGCCGCTAAATATTGACTCCGTTTTCTCGTCACCGACACCTGCAAACGCCAAGTCTTATTTAGCTCAAGCCTTGCAGCAAGCGCGTCGCAACCGTCAAGATTATGAGTATCGCAGCATATCTTTAGTTGACCAAGCCAAGCTAATGCGCCGCCACGACATTGAGTTGCAGCGCAAGTTCACTCTGTCATTCGCTTGTATCATCTTCTTCTTTATCGGTGCACCACTCGGCGCTATCATTAAGAAAGGTGGTTTAGGCACGCCATTGGTCATCTCAATCATATTATTTATTGTCTATTACATCTTTGACAACACCGGTTATAAGATGTCACGTGACGGCAAAATCCCGGTATGGGAAGGCATTTGGCTAAGCTCGGCTGTGCTGCTGCCACTCGGCATTTTCTTCACCTACAAAGCCGTGGGCGACTCGGCAGTGTTCAATATCGACGCATATCGCAACTTCTTTAACCGTTTGCGCGGCAAGCTGCCGGAGCGCACACTTGAACTTAAAGAGGTTATCATGGTCGAAGTTGAACCGCTACGCGCCGCTGAGATGCTCGACTCCATGCTCACAGACTGTCGCGAAGTGTCTAAGCAACTCGACGAAATGAACGCCATCAAGCGACGATTCAGCGCGGCATTGGTCAAGTCAATCGACGATAAACTTAACCAAATAGTTGACTATTTATCAAATTCAAGAGACATTTACGTCATAAATTTGTTAAACAAATATCCGTTTAAGGTGACGACTCGCAACCTCCACAGCATCATTGACACCACACGTCAACTGACAATGAGCTTCACCCAAACACCAAATGATGAAAATATAATCACGACTAACGAAATTACTGATGGACACGAAGATTAAGCTCGACAACATCGCCGAGGCTTTAGAGGATTTCAAAGCCGGTAAAATGGTGATAGTGGTCGATGACGAAGACCGCGAAAACGAAGGCGACATTATCGTTGCCGCCGAAAAAATCACGCCCGAGCAGGTCAATTTCATGCTCAAAAACGCTCGCGGCGTCTTGTGCGTACCGCTGACAATCTCTCGTTGCGCTCAACTCAACTTGCCTCATCAAGTAGATAATAATACGTCAATGTTGGGCACACCTTTCACTGTGACCGTTGACAAACTCGAAGGTTGCTCAACAGGTGTGAGCATCGAAGACCGTTGCGCCACAATACGCGCCCTCGCCGACCCCAACTCCACGCCGGAGACCTTCGGACGCCCCGGGCATATCAATCCACTTTATGCCCAAGACCAAGGCGTGCTGAAACGCTCAGGCCACACTGAGGCTGCTGTTGACCTCGCTCGTTTAGCAGGACTGCAACCTGCCGCGGCATTGATGGAAATCATGAGCGACAACGGCTCGATGGCACGTCTCCCCGAGTTGCGCCAACGCGCTGACGAATGGGGCATGAAGCTCATCACCATACGCGACCTTATCGCATACCGTTTGCGCACTGAGCAATCTGTTGAGCAAGGAGTTGAAGTCGATATGCCGACTGAGTATGGTCACTTCCGCCTGATACCCTTCCGTCAGAAAGATAATGGGTTGGAACACATCGCTATCATCAAAGGCGATGTCAAAGGCACAGACCCCGTATTGGTGCGTGTCCACTCATCATGCGCTACCGGCGACATCTTTGCCTCTAAACGCTGTGACTGCGGCGAACAGCTCCACAAGGCAATGCAAATGATTGAGGCTGAAGGTCGCGGCGCTGTCATTTATCTCAACCAAGAAGGCCGCGGCATTGGCTTAATGGACAAGATACGCGCCTACAAATTGCAAGAGGAAGGCATGGACACCGTTGACGCAAACATCCACCTCGGACACCGCGCCGATGAACGCGACTATGGCGTTGGCGCTCAGATACTCAACATGTTAGGCATACACAAAATGCGACTGATGACCAACAACCCCATCAAGCGCATAGGTCTCGAAGGATATGGCCTTGAAGTCGTCGAGAACGTGCCTATCGAGGTCAAACCTAACGAATACAATTCGCGCTATATGCACACCAAAAAAGAGCGCATGGGTCACGAGTTGAAATTATAATCTACCATTCTCAACGGCATCACGAAAAGGTCAATCGGCGAGTTAAACTAAGTTAATTATAGCCTAAATAAGCTAAATAAATTTATAAATCGCTGATATTAAAGCTATATAAGTTGCAAAACGTCAGAATAATGACTAACTTTGCACTCGAACTTCGAGAGACGGAGGGAGCCACCGCGGCTTCCTCCGCTTTATTTACGTAAACAGCTCTGATTTATGATTGACAAAGAACTATTGACCAAGACCGTAACAGAAGCAATCGCAGACACTGACTACTTCCTCGTTGAGGTTAAAATCAGTCCGTCAAATGAGATTGTCGTTGAGGTTGACTCTCCGAGCGGCGTGGACATTGACACTTGCGCACGCCTTACTCGACAAATCGAAGCAGTATTTGACCGCGACATTGAAGACTATGAGCTCGAAGTCGGCTCTGCAGGTCTCACTTCGCCTTTCAAAGTTAAAGGTCAATATGACAAGAACATCGGCAACCAACTTGAGGTGCTCACACGCGACGGCCGCAAACTTTATGGCACACTGACAACTGTCAGCGAGGACAACGGCGACATCGCCTTCACCATCGAAATTGCCGTCAAAGTTAAAGCTCCCGGAGCTAAACGTCCGACTATCGAATTACAGCCTGAGACACTTCATGCCTCTGAATGTAAATCTGTTAAATATCATTTTGATTTCAAATAACTCATATATAACTCTCTGAAATCCTTTATTCCCCATGGCTAAGAAAGAGGAAACCCCAAATATGGTGGAACAATTTGCCGAGTTCAAAGAATTAAAGAACATCGACAAAACCACTATGATCAGTGTGTTAGAGGAATCATTCCGTAACGTCCTCTCTAAGATGTTCGGCACTGACGAAAATCTCGACGTAATCCTCAACCCCGACAAGGGCGACGTACAAATCTTCCAAAACTTAGAGGTTGTGCCCGACGGTGAAGTTACAAACCCTAACACTCAAATAGCTCTGTCTGACGCTCGCGCCGACGATGACCCCGACGCTGAAGTTGGCGAAGAACACACCAAAGAGATTTTCTTTGAAAAATTCGGTCGTCGCGCTATCCTCAATCTGCGCCAGACTCTCCAATCTAAAATCCTCGACTTACAGAAAGAAGCCACTTACGCCAAGTTCAAAGAGCTCGAAGGCGAATTGGTCAGCGGCGAAGTTTACCAAACTTGGTCTCGCGAAACTCTCCTGCTCGATGATGATAAGAACGAGCTTTTGTTGCCAAAGAGCGAATCTATCCCCGGCGACTTCTTCCGCAAAGGTGACACCGTACGCGCCGTTATCGCTAATGTTGACAACAAAAACAACAACCCAAAGATTACAGTATCGCGCACAAACGCTCAGTTCCTGCGCCGTCTCTTTGAGCTTGAAGTTCCCGAAATTCATGATGGTCTCATCAACATCCGCGCCGTTGCTCGCATCCCGGGCGAACGCGCCAAGATTGCTGTTGAAAGCTATGATGAACGCATCGACCCCGTTGGCGCTTGTGTCGGCGTAAAAGGCTCTCGCATCCACGGCATCGTTCGCGAATTGCGCAACGAGAACATCGATGTCATTAACTACACCAACAACCCGTCACTCTTTATCCAACGCGCACTCTCGCCCGCTCGCATCTCATCTATACGTCTCGACGAAGAAGAGAAGAAAGCCGAGGTATTCCTTCGCCCCGAAGAAGTGTCTTTGGCTATCGGCAAAAACGGTCTCAATATCAAGTTGGCATCAATGTTGACAGGCTATGTTATTGATGTATATCGCGATGCCGATAACTCATTTGACGAAGACATCTACCTCGATGACTTCAAAGATGAAATTGATGAATGGGTAATTGATGCCCTCAAAAACATGGGCTGCGTTACCGCTAAGAGCGTCTTGAACACTCCGCGCGAAGAGCTTATCGAAAAAGCTGACCTCGAAGAATCTACCGTAGACAATATTCTGAATATTCTACGCGCCGAATTTGAGGACTAAAAACCGGTGCTGATAACCCCATACCACGCTAAGCTGACACCTCATCTCTTTTTGGTGTCAGCAGCGCGGATTAGCACTGCGATTTGTGAATATTATACTCTCTCTACTATCACTTAAACAGATATATGGCGAAAACAAAAATCAGCAAAGTAGCAAAAGAACTCAATGTTGCCCTTCCGACAGTCTTTGAGTTCTTGAGTAAAAATAACATTAGCGTCGAAGAAAGCCCCAACGCGCGCGTTGAGGACAATGTTGTCGATATGTTAGTGAACGAATTTAGTCAAGATAAAGACCTGAAACGCCGCTCCGAAATCTTTTCATCGGATCGCCAAAAAGAGCGTGTCATAAACAAAACCGCTAAAAAAGATACCCCTGAAAAGAATGCCGACGATACTCCCGCTATAACTGCTGAGAACACTGTTAAGCCACGTATAATCGGCAAACTCGACCTTGACGCTAATGGTCGTCCCGTAATTAAGAAACCCGGCGAGTCGGATAAACCCGCTCAGCCGTCTAATGATAATACACCCGACACTGCCGCGAAAGAGCAGACGGTTCGACCAGTTAATGAATCGAACAAGAAACCCGTAGAGAACAAGATTGTGGAAAAGAAAGAAGAAAAGTCTACTACAGAAGTTAATAAACCGAAAGTCAATGCCCAACAGCATAACAACAACAATGCTCAAGGCAAAAACGATCACTCGCGTCCTGCTAAGAACGCTGACAACTCTCATAAAGCCCAACAGCCGACTAACAAACCCGCTGAAACAAAACCCGCGGCTAACTCCGACTCTGACAACAAACCTAAATCAGAGTCTGAAGTCTTCAGCCCCTCGCGCTCTGTCTCAGGCCCTACACTTAACATCGTAGGCAAAATCGACCTTAGTGCTATCAACCAAACCACTCGCCCCAAAAAGAAAACCAAAGAGGAACGCCGCAACGAGCGCAATGCCCGTAACAATAACGGCGGTAACAACGGCAATGGCGGCAACGGCAACAACGGCGGTAACGACAATAATGGCGACCGCAAAAAACGTCGTCGCATTGGTGGCAAGGAAAAAGTTGATATTGAGAAAATCGGTCAACAAACTTCTGAACAATCTCGCGGCGAACGCAATCGCGGTGGCAATAACAACGGTAACAACAACGGTAACGGTGGCAATAACAACCGCCGCGACCGTGACAAACAAAAAGATAACTCACGCAACCGCCGTCCTATCCCCGCTGAAGTTAGCGAAGAAGATGTTTCTAAGCAAGTTAAAGAGACTCTCGCTCGCTTGACTTCTAAAGACAAAGGTCTCAAACGCGGTGCTAAATGGCGCAAAGAGAAACGCGAAGCTAACGCTAACCGTGAACGCGAAGCTCAACAAGCTGAAATGGCTGAAAGCAAGGTGCTCAAATTGACAGAATTTGTGACCGTTCACGACCTCTCTATCATGATGGATGTGCCCATCAACAACGTCATCGCTACTTGTATGAACCTCGGCGTTATGGTGTCTATTAACCAACGTCTTGATGCTGAAACCATCAACATCGTAGCCGAAGAGTTCGGATTCCGCACCGAATATGTTTCTGCTGAAGTCGTTGACGCTATCGCTCAAGTTGAAGACAGCGAGGAAGATTTGCTCCCACGTCCACCGGTAGTGACTGTCATGGGTCACGTTGACCACGGTAAAACTTCTTTGCTCGACTATATCCGTAAGGCTAATGTTATCGCAGGTGAAGCCGGCGGTATCACACAGCACATCGGCTCATACAGCGTAACACTTTCAGACGGTCGCCACATCACATTCCTCGACACTCCGGGTCACGAAGCCTTCACCGCTATGCGTGCTCGTGGTGCAAAAGTGACAGACATCTGTATCATCATCGTAGCTGCCGATGACAGCGTAATGCCACAGACTATTGAGGCCATCAACCACGCATCTGCCGCAGGTGTGCCCATCGTCTTCGCTATCAACAAGATTGATAAGCCTCACGCTAACCCTGACAAAATCAAGGAAGAACTTGCAGCAATGAACTACCTCGTTGAAGAATGGGGCGGTAAATATCAATCTCAAGACATCTCAGCTAAAAAAGGTATAGGTGTCAACGAATTGATGGAGAAAGTATTGCTCGAAGCCGAAATGCTTGACCTCAAAGCCAACCCCAACCGCCAAGCCACCGGTACTATCATCGAATCGTCTTTGGACAAAGGCCGCGGTTATGTTGCTAACGTACTCGTTCAAAACGGTACACTCCACGTTGGTGACATCGTTTTGGCAGGTAACAACTTCGGCAAGATTAAGGCGATGTTCAATGAGCGTAACCAACGCATCCAAGAAGCAGGTCCCGCTATGCCCGCCTTGATTTTGGGCTTGAACGGTGCGCCTACAGCCGGTGATACTTTCAACGTATTAGAGACAGAACAAGAAGCTCGCGAAATCGCAAACAAACGCGAACAACTCCAACGCGAACAAGGCTTGCGCACTACCAAGATTCTTACTCTCGAAGATATCGGTCGTCGCCGCGCTATCGGCAACTTCCAAGAGCTTAACATCATCGTCAAAGGTGACGTTG
>CAYYAA010000038.1:0-19118 GCA_964469875.1 uncultured Bacteroides sp. | reverse complement strand
TATGAAAAAGGTAAAATCTCTTACATTAGTTGCCATTGCTGCAATGACGATGGGATTTGCATCCTGCAGTAGTGACAACGACCAAGTCTCTGAACCCGAACCCGAAGTGGCTGTCGTTCTCACTAAAGATATTGAGACCCATGCCATCGAAAAAACAAATGCGTTCTCTTACAATTTGCTCAATGCTTTACAAGATAACTTGTCTCAGCTTGACAATAAAAACATCTTCGTTTCGCCGCTGAGCGTGTCTATGGCGATGTCTATGGCGGCAAACGGCGCTGTTGACGAAACCCGCGACGAGATAATCTCTGCTTTGGGCTATAAGGACGTCACAACTATGGACGGTATTAATCAAGTTAATGCCAAGCTCCTTGCCGAATTGCCTACCGTGGATCCTGAAACCAAGTTAGCTATTGCCAACGCCTTGTGGGTCAACAAAGATATTTCTCTCTTTGACTCTTTCAAGACTGTAAACGAGAAATTCTATGATGCCGGCGTTCAATCTCTCGATTTTAACGACGACAATTCTGTAAATGTTATCAATCAATGGGTAAGTAATAATACCAATGGCTTGATTAATAAATTGTTGTCATCCGTAAGTCCTTCTGCACAACTTTTCATCACAAATGCGTTGTATTTCAACAGTGAATGGTCGCAAAAATTGAGCTGTTCCGGCTCTCAGATTAATTTCACCAATTATGACAATACCTCAAAGAATGTTGATGTATTGGAGAGCTTTAACTATATGCTCTACAATACCAATGCCAAATGTGCAATGGTAACTCTGCCACTCGGCAACGGTTCTTATTCTTTCTCTGCTGTCTTGCCTAACGAGGGCGTTTCTGTTAAGGAAGCAGTTAAATCTCTGAACGATGCAATGTATAACGGCGTGGAAACGAAATTGGTGTCTTTCAAAATGCCGAAGTTTGATTATAGCAATGATTTGGAGTTGATTGACTATCTCAAAGCTCTCAATATCAAACGCGCATTCTCATCAAAAGCTCAATTTACACGTATCACCAACAACTCTCTGATGATTAGCGATGTTCGTCATTCAACAAAGGTATTTGTAAACGAGAACGGCGTTGAAGCTGCCGCTGCAACTTCAGTCGAATTTGATATTTCAGACAGCGGTGAAAGTGTTACTCTGCCCGAACACATTGAGTTCTTTGTCAATCGTCCCTTCGCTTACGTAATTCGTGAAGCAAGCACAAACGCGATTGTCTTTGTCGGTGCTGTCAACCAACTCTAATCTCGCTGAAAACTCCCGAAGTTTGAATTATTAGACATATCTTTACCCAAGAGAGCCGCCCCGCGAGGACGGCTCTCTTTATGACAAACTTTTGATGTTTTTGGCGGCTGATCTGTTATTTTTATGCCGTTGCATCTTGTTTCGTAACTTTTTTGTTCGTTTTGTCACAAAAATAGTCAAAAACTTGCTAAAAGTTTTCATTTTATAAAAAATAACATTAACTTTGCGTGATACAATTAACTGTACTCTATATCAAACCACAAACCAATCCGAACTCATATCTCTATGCGAGTTAAAATACACCATGAAGGTACCAATATATTGCTGATACTTGCTTTTGTAGTCTTGGCAGTAAATGTACCGCTATGGCTATGGGTAAAGCCCACAGTTATAGCGATTTGCTCTACTGTCGTTTGTGCAATATTTTTCTTGTTGGTCTTGAACTTCTTCCGCTCTCCGCGTCGCCAGTTTAAGGGCGATACCACGGATGCTGTCGTTGCAAGTGCCGACGGTACGGTCGTAGCTTTGGAGGAAACTTATGAGAGCGAATATCTCAAATGTCGTGTGATTCAGCTTTCTGTGTTCATGAGCTTGTTTAATGTTCACGCAAACTGGTTCCCCGTAGATGGCGAGGTCATCCACTCAAGCCACCAATCAGGCCGCTTCATGGCTGCATATCTGCCAAAATCAAGTACTGAGAATGAGCGCTCGACCGTAGTCATTGAGACACCCAACGGTCAGAAGGTGCTCGTGCGTCAAATCGCCGGCGCTATGGCGCGCCGCATTGTCACCTACGCCCATCCCGGCGTTGAGGCTTCCATCGAAGACCACATGGGCTTTATCAAATTCGGCTCGCGTGTGGACATCTACTTGCCTCTTGGCACTGAAATCTCAGTCAAAATCGGCGACAAGACTATCGGCGGCGTGACACAAGTCGGTCGCTTGCGCCCTAATAATGACAATAATGCTTAACAAAATCAAATCTTCGATTCCTAACGCAATCACTTCGCTCAATCTTATCGCGGGGTGCGTTGCTATTATATTCGCGTTTCATCATAACGAGATGTTCGGCTGTCTGACAGGCCTTCAGTGCTGCTATATCGCAATAGCTTTAGCGGCAGTGTTTGACTTCTGCGATGGCGCATCCGCTCGTCTCTTGGGCGCATATTCCTTAATCGGCAAGGAGTTGGACTCCCTGAGTGACTTGGTCAGCTTCGGCGTGGCACCTGCAATGATGATGCTTAACGTGATGATGGAGTATTCAGAACACACATGGCTCTGCTATATCGCTCTGTTTATCCCCGTCTGCGGTGCGCTGAGATTAGCCAAGTTCAACATTGACGACACTCAAGCCACTTGCTTCAAAGGTCTGCCAATCCCCGCAAACGCTCTGTTCTGGATTGGCATGTCAGGCTGGATTAAAAGCACTGCATATCCCGGCACTGCCGTCATGGTGATACTCATTATATTGATGTCTCTGACAATGGTGTCCGGCATGAAGATGTTCACACTCAAATTCAAGACATTTGACTATCGTGATTCCATTAACTTCCGCCGCTACGCCATCATCCTTGCAGCAATAGTCTTTGTTATCATGAATGGCATCGCAGGCTTGGCTTGGACTATTATCCTATACCTATTGATTAGTTTCTTCACCCGCAACCGCGAAGCATAACCCGCTTTTTGGCATCTTTTTTGTAAGATAAAACAAAAACGGTCTTTCCGTAGTTGTTATTAAGAAAACATTCCTCTCACTATGGGTACAATATTATTCCTTCTCCTGTTATTCTTCGTAATCATCCCTCTGTTTAAGATTGGTGGTGCGTTCTGGAATGCACGCCGTCAGTTCAAACAGTTCTATAACACGATGTCAGGCGATGGTCGTCAGAACAACCAAAGCCGACAAACTGAGCAACATGAGGGACCCAAGCGTAAGAAGTATGCCCCTACTGATGGCGAATATGTAGCCTTTGAGGATATTGAAGTAACAGAAACTCGCACCGAACAAGACGGCAGCAAACAGTCGCGTACTCACTCCGAGCAACAAATCGTTGACGTTGAGTGGGAAGATATTTAGCAATCATTCTCCATGATATAATGACGAAGGCATACCTCGCGGTATGCCTTAACCTTGTCTGCTTCTGTAATATGTCTATCTCCATTAATTCCTATTGGAGCTTTTTTACCTGAGCTTCGGCGTACCTCTGTACTGCCAAAGCAGGATTATCATAACAGTTTAAGCAGATGATATCTTGTAAAATCATGTAATAACATGGTTGCAAATTTACACAATTATTTTGATGTTGCAAACGTTTTGTCATTATTTTTCAATAAATACTTTCATTTTTATTCAATATCACGCTTATATCATATCATAGCGCACACAAACATGTGCCGTTTCTGTTATAAATTCACATATAGATATAATTTTGTGTTAGAATTGTCATAATGCCTAAAAATCCTGCCCTTGCCTATACTTTAGAAGCATAAAACACAAATCTTGCCTATGTTTTAGAAGAAAAATCATCCAAATTTGCCTATGTTTTAGAAAAATATACTATCTTTGTCGCTGAAATACAGATAGTTCGATATGATACCACGTAAACTCCTCACAAATCTCCGCCAGTGGGCAAATAAAAGGAACAGAAAACCTTTGGTTATCCGTGGCGCACGTCAAGTCGGAAAAACAACTCTTGTCAAAGAATTTGCAAAAGAATTCGACGAATTTGTCATGCTCAATTTAGAACGTGCCGAGGATAAACGAATATTCGAGATTGCTGAGACGCCGCAACAGGTGATGGAGATATTGCGCTTAACACGCTTACATTCAGACTCTGTTGTCTCGGATGAAAGAACACTTTTGTTCATAGACGAGATACAGTCAGAACCAAAGGCTATTGGCATGTTGCGGTATTTCTATGAAGATATGCCGGAACTCTTTGTCATAGCTGCCGGCTCGAGATTGCAAGAGCTTTTTAAAACGGGCGTATCGTTCCCGGTCGGTCGTGTCGAGTACACTTCAATGCGTCCCTGCTCATTTGATGAATTTTTGTTTGGTATAGGTGAGGCAAACTTAGCTGAAATGGTGCAAAACTTAGATGTCTCTCCTTTGCTGCATGAACATCTGTGTCAACTATTTCAAACCTATGCTTTGGTCGGCGGTATGCCGGAAGTTGTCGCTGAATATGCCGATACACGCAGCGTTTCTGCTCTAAGCCCATTATACATGAGTCTCCTGCAAACCTATGATGAAGATGTGGAGAAGTATGCGTCTACCCAACAGCAAGTCGCCGTGTTGAGACATCTTTTGCGCAGCGGATGGAATTACGCCGGACAATCCGTATCTTTTGCCGGATTTGGTGGCAGTGCTTATAATTCAACCGCCGTGCATCAGGCTTTCGAGCTTTTGGAAAAAGCATTTCTTGTTTCACTCGATTATCCGACAACATCTGTTAAGGCTCCGTTACAACCCGCCATAACTCGTTCTCCAAAATTGGTGTGGCTCGATTCGGGATTGGTCAACTTTTCTGCCGGAATTCAAGTGGAATACTTGACTAATAAATCTCTCGCAGATGTGTGGCGCGGCCATGCTGCTGAGCAGATAGTAGGTCAAGAGTTATGGCACTTACTCGACAAAAATTATTTGGCACAGCAATGCTTCTGGGTTAGAGATAAGAAAGGCTCAAATGCCGAGGTCGATTTTGTCTATCAGACGCGTGGCATGATTATCCCTATCGAAGTAAAGAGCGGCGCAAATTCTCACCTCCGCTCGTTGCAGTCATACATGAGAACTGAGGGCGCGCCTATGCTTGGCGTGAGGGTATGGCCCGGCGCTTTCTCTGTCGATGATGTGAAGGTGACAGAGTCGCAGTCGGTCTATCGCTTGGTTAACGTGCCGTTTTACTTGCTCGGTCAGTTAGATAAAATTATTGACAGCTTGTTATAAGCTGCCTTTTGTGATTTGAATATGATTGTTTTAGCTAAATTTTTTTCTTTGATTATAAATTGCTAAATTTGCGCTATTATAGCGTTGCTATATCTCATAAGAACCATTAATCCAATCTCCCGACCATGCGCTTACGATTTTTTCTGACACTGTGTTTGTTTTCATTTGGCATTGCTACGCTTTCCGCTATTAATATCACGCTGACAGCCGGAGCTTTAAGCTCTGCGCTTAGCAATCCTGCTACAGTGACTGATTTAACGCTGTCCGGGACGATGAACGCCGAGGATTTCAAATTTATAAACGAAGAAATGACCTCGCTGCAATCTCTCGATTTGTCGGCTGTGGAGATTGTTGCCTATTCAGGTCAAATGCAGTCAGGCCGCACGGTGGCAGCCGCTGCTACAATCCCATTCGGCGCATTGGCAGGCTCTCAAATCAAGACTATAAAACTTCCGCAAACACAGTTCACTGCTATAGGCGAATGTGCTTTTGCTGCATCCGGCCTTACTGCGATAGAGTTCCCGACAACGGCGATTGACATCGCAGACGGCGCTTTTGCGGCGTGTCCTAACTTGCACACTGTCTCTTTTAACGCAGCTACGCGCATCGGCACAGCGGCTTTTAAAGACTGTACTCAGCTCAAAACCGTCAAAGGCAGCGACAAGGTGACTGTCGCCGGCGATTATGCTTTCTATGGCTGTACAGCTCTCAGCGACTTCACTTTTGGCAGCGGCATTACAACTATAGGCACGGCAGCATTCCAACGCTCGGCGCTCGCGGCAGCTGATATGTCGCAATGCTCATCGCTCACCTCTGTCGGCGCTTGGGCTTTTGCAAACAATAGCGCATTAGCGACTGCCTCATTCCACAAATCTGTGGCGCAATTGGGCGAAGGCTTATTCTTTGGCTGTGCCGCATTGGAGAAAGTGACACTCCCCGCCAAGTGCTACGAATTGCCCGATTACGCGTTCACCAATGACTCAAAGCTCTCAAATGAAGACCTGCTCAATACTAAAATCAGCGACATTGGTCGCTATGCCCTCAAAGGCGTGAGCGGCATGACAAAAATTGTATTGCCTTATACCCTCAACACCATCGGCGATAACGCTATGGAAGCGATGACCTCACTCAAAGAGATTGACGCATCGTCTATCTATGAAGTGCCGACGTTGGGCGATGACGTATGGCGCGGCGTTGACCAACAGCAGGTCACTGTCGGCGTAAACTCATCTACAATTGAAGACTTCAAGTCAACTCCACAATGGCAGGAATTTAACTTCGTCGAACAAGCCGATGCCATTGACGACATAACCGTGTCAACTCAATCTGCTCTCAAGGGCTGCTTCATTGGCACTACATTGGTGGTAAAAGCTGAGAATATAAACGTCAAACAACTTTCACTATATAATATTGCCGGAGCATTGTTAGCTACAACTCCCGGCGGAAGCGAGACAGCGCAATTTGAGACCGCCGCCTACAGCGATGTCATTTACATTGTCGTTGCCACGCTGTCTGACAATCGCAATGCTTCACTTAAAATTGCTCGTTAGAAATGGGAAAAAACAAACTACGCAAATTCGGCGAAATGGCTGAGATTGATTTCGTCTTCCAATATCCATTCAGCCGCCTCCAAAACGAAGGCTTTGAGCTGAAAGGCCATTGGCACCGCGACTTCTTCAAGAACGATAACCCTATCGTACTCGAGCTCGGTTGCGGCAAAGGCGAATATACTGTCGGCCTCGCCGGACTATATCCTGACAAGAACTTCATTGGACTTGACATCAAAGGCGCTCGCATGTGGACAGGTGCCTGTCAAGCTCGTGACCGCGGCATGACAAACGTCGCTTTCTTGCGCACATCAATCGAGCTTATTGCCTCATTCTTTGCCCCCGGCGAAGTATCGGAAATATGGATAACATTCCCCGACCCACAGATGAAGAAGGTGCGCAAACGCTTGACCTCTACGCGATTTATGGACCTCTATCGCCAAGTGCTTAAAGACAACGGCAAAATCCACCTCAAAAGTGACAGCCCATTCCTTTACAGCTATACTCGTGCTATGGTGCAACTCAACAATTTGCCCGTCATCACAGACACCGCAGACCTATATGGTGATGACGTCCTCAAGGATGACCCCATTTTACAGATACGCACACACTATGAGAGCCAATGGCTTGACCGTGGCTTGACCATTAAATATTTGACATTCAACCTGCCGTCTGACGGTCAACTCTCTGAGCCCGAAGACGACTTCGAGCGCGACACCTATCGCAGCTACTCACGTGGCTACATCCAAATGCCACAGCAAATGTTAGACAACGACAACAATGAAACAAACTCATAATGGAAACAACGTCTATATATCCTAATCTCATAATTGAAGCACTGCGCACCGTGCGCTATCCCGGTTCGGGAAAGGACATCGTCTCTCTCGGTATGCTTGAAGATGATATTCGCATTGACGGTATGCACGTGTCTTTCTCTCTCATTTTTGACAAACCTACTGACCCATTTATAAAGTCCGTTGTCAAGTCTGCCGAAGCGGCTATCTTAACTCACGTCAGCCGTGATGTAGAAATTGCCGGAAATATCACTGTCAAAACACGCCAAGCTGCTCCTGCGCCTAAAGCCCCGGTGCTCCCCGGCGTCAAAAATATTATTGGCATCTCTTCAGGCAAAGGTGGCGTCGGCAAGTCTACTGTCGCTGCAAACCTCGCCGTTGCTCTCGCCGCCGAAGGCTATCGTGTCGGCTTGCTTGATGCTGACATCTTTGGACCCTCAGTGCCTAAAATCTTTGGTGTCGAAGACGAGCAAATATATATGCACGAAGTTGACGGCCGTCAGCTTATTATCCCCGCCGAAAAATATGGCGTAAAACTGCTGTCTATCGGCTTCCTCGTTCAGAAAGATAGTGCTGTCGTGTGGCGCGGCTCTATGGCTTCTAATGCCCTAAAACAGCTTATCGAACAAGGCGACTGGGGCGAGCTCGATTACTTCTTGATTGATATGCCCCCCGGCACAAGTGACATCCATCTCACACTCGTTCAGACTTTAGGCATCACCGGTGCTCTCGTTGTCACAACACCTCAACAAGTCGCTCTCGCTGATGCACGCAAAGGCATCGCCATGTTCCGCGAGCCCAAAATCAACGTGCCCGTACTTGGTGTCGTTGACAATATGGCATGGTTCACACCCGAGAAGCACCCTGATGAAAGATACTACATCTTCGGAAATCCACAGTCCGTTAATGACCTCGCTGCCGAATACAACACCGAAGTTATTGCCGAAATACCTCTTGTGGCATCTGTTGGTGACCACAATGACAGCGGCAAGCCTATTGCTCTTGAAGATACGATGTCGGCACAGTCGTTCTATCACTTGGCTCACATGCTCATTGACGCTGTTGAACGCCGTAATGCACAACTGCCTCCCACCGAAAAAGTTAATGTAACATCCAAATAAATTATGTCTTATTCTGCAAAGTCAGACCGTATTTTGATAATTAACGGCCCGAATCTAAACCTGTTAGGAAAACGCGAACCCGATATTTATGGCACGGATACGATGGACGATATACTCTGTCGTATCCGCAAAGCATATCCGCTGCTCGTTATCGAATATTTCCAGTCTAACCACGAGGGAGCTATCATTGACGAGCTGCACCGTGTAGGCTACAGCGACACTGCCTATCGTGGCGTGGTGCTAAACGCCGGAGCTTACACTCACACCTCTTTGGCAATCGCTGATGCTATTGCCGCTATCCCCGTGCCAGTCATTGAGGTGCACATCTCAAACGTCCACTCTCGCGAAGCCGTGCGACACAACTCAATGATTTCAGCTGTCTGCCGCGGCGTCATTGCCGGATTTGGCGCTGACAGCTATCGCTTGGCTGTCGATGCCCTCTCAATCTAAAAAACAGCAGCTCGCGTTGCTGTGATTTGAATAATTCTCCTTAACTTTGCCTTTCGCAATCGTATAAGAAATTTATTTACTCTCAAAAAGCACAATATCATTATGACATTTGCCGAGAATTGTTATCAGATTTTTGAAAAATCTGTGGCTGATTATCACATTACAGACGACGTTGATGCCGCTCAAAACAACCCTTTCGCAGAGGGTGATCTCAATCATACTCTTTATGCTAAAAACTGGATTGACGCCGTGCAATGGCATCTCGAAGACATTATTCGTGACCCCGAGATTGACCCCGTTGCTGCTCTCGCTTTAAAGCGTCGCATCGACAAGTCAAACCAAGACCGTACTGATATGGTTGAGGAACTTGATTCTTACTTTAGAGACAAATTCAAGTCTGTAGCTGTCCTTGACTCGGCAACTATCAACACCGAGAGCCCCGCATGGGCGTTTGACCGCTTGTCTATTCTTGCGCTCAAAATATACCACATGAATGTCGAAGTGGCGCGCACTGATGCTACTCCTCAGCACATCGCCCGTTGCAAAGCTAAACTTGACGTCCTCTTGGAACAACGCGTTGACCTCATTACGGCTATTGACCAACTCCTCGATGACATCGCTGCCGGTCGCAAATATATGAAGGTCTATCGTCAAATGAAAATGTATAACGACGCAGACACCAACCCGGTGTTATATGCCTCTAAATAAATCCTATGGCAGGTAAACGACAAAACATCCGAACAGTCTTGATAGCTCGCTTCTCGGCTCTCGGCGATGTGGCGATGACCGTCCCGGTCATCTTCAGCGTCTGTCGTTGCTATCCTGACATACATTTCGTGTTGGTGACGCGACAATCTATGACCGGTATATTCGTCAACTCTCCCGCCAATCTTGAGCTCGTAGGAGTTGACGTTAAAAACAAATATGCCGGCATTCGAGGCTTGCACCAACTCGTCTCTGACTTGTGCGAGAAACATCAATTTGATGCTTTTGTCGATTTACATAACGTGCTCCGCACTCGCATTATCGGCATCTTTTGCCGTCTGCGTGGCATCAAAACTTATAATCTCAACAAAGCACGCAGTCGCCGCCGTGCTCTGACGCGCCGCAACAACAAAGTCATGTTGCCACTCGTGTCACAACGTGCTCGCTATCGCGAAGTGTTCTTCAGCGCCGGTCTGCCCCTTACCGAGAAGTTTAACGGCTTGTTTGACGGCCATGCCGTCGCCCCCGTCGATAAGTTTGCCGCCATCACACAGCCTAAACCCGATAATATAGACTGGATAGGCATTGCGCCATTCTCAGCCCACCGCGGCAAAATTTATCCTCCGGAACTCATGGAGCAAGTTGTCAAACACCTCGCCGAGCGTGACAATACGCGCATATTCCTCTTTGGCGCAGGTGACAGCGAGTCTGCAATCCTTAACGAGTGGGCAGACAAATATCCCGCAATCACTTCTTTGGCGGGTAAGAAATATGGCTTTGAAGCCGAACTTTCGCTGTTTAACCATCTCGATGTTGTCATAACGATGGATTCGGCAAACTTGCACCTCGCGTCTATCGCCGGAACGCAAACAATCAGCATCTGGGGCGCAACTCACCCCTATTGCGGCTTCAAGGGCTGGCGCCAAAGTGACAACGATATGGTGCAACTGCCGCTCACTTGCCGACCATGCTCGGTATTCGGCAACAAGCCATGCTATCGTGGTGACTATCTGTGCGTTTCAGGCATTCGCCCTGACGTTATTTATAACAAAGTGATAGAGAAACTATCTAAAACTCACAAAGTTAACATCAATGAGTGAGGATTTTGACATACGCAACAACTCAGATGCCGACCGAGACTTTGAGAAAGCCTTGCGCCCCGGCTCGTTTGAGTCTTTCAACGGTCAAGAAAAGATTGTCGAGAACCTTAATGTCTTTGTTAAGGCGGCTCGTATGCGTCATGAAGCTCTTGACCATATTCTCTTGTTTGGCCCTCCCGGTTTGGGCAAGACAACTCTGTCAGGAATCATCGCCAACGAGCTTGGCGTGGGAATGAAAATTACTTCAGGCCCTGTCCTCGACAAACCCGGCGACCTCGCCGGCATATTGACCTCGCTTGAGGAGAATGACGTGCTGTTCATTGATGAGATACACCGTCTCAGTCCCGTCGTTGAGGAATATCTTTATTCGGCGATGGAGGATTACCGCATTGACATTATGATTGACAAAGGTCCGGGTGCGCGCAGTGTCCAGCTCTCGCTCAATCCTTTCACCCTCGTTGGCGCTACAACTCGCAGTGGCTTGCTGACATCGCCATTACGCGCACGTTTCGGCATCACTTGCCACCTCGAATACTATGACCACGTGGTGTTAACTCGCATTGTCCGCCGTTCTGCAGCCTTGCTCAAAATCGACTGCACTAAAGAGGCTGCCGAGGAAATAGCCATGCGCAGCCGCGGCACACCCCGTATCGCCAACGCCCTCTTGCGACGTGTTCGTGACTTCGCTCAAGTCAAAGGCTCAGGCGCTATTGACATTGACATCGCTCGCTATGCGCTTGAAGCGCTGAATATTGACCGCTATGGTCTCGACGAAATTGACAATAAGATTTTAAACACGATAATAAGCAAGTTCCACGGCGGTCCTGTCGGCCTGTCAACTATTGCTACAGCACTCGGCGAAGACCCCGGAACTATCGAAGAGGTCTATGAGCCTTACTTGATAAAAGAAGGCTTCATCAAACGTACACCTCGCGGCCGCGAAGTCACTACGCTTGCCTATGAACATCTCGGCAAAAATCGCCTTGATGATATTGGTCTCTTTGATTGATTTTTTTCAGCTCCTTAAATTACATTATGGCTGGTATAAAAAGTTTAGCTAAAGAGACTGCCATCTATGGTTTAAGCTCTATAGTAGGTAGATTTTTGAATTACCTGTTAGTGCCGATTTACACTAACGCGCTGCCCGTCAGCTCCGGCGGCTATGGCGTTATCACCAATGTTTACGCCCAAGTCGCACTCTTGCTGGTGCTGCTCACTTTCGGCATGGAAACGGGCTTTTTCCGCTTCGCAAATAAGGGCGAAGACGAACCTATGAAAGTTTACTCGACAACATTGGGCTTTGTCGGCGGCTTGTCGCTGACTTTCCTCGTGTTGGGTCTGCTCTGCCTTCAACCTATCGCCAACTGGATGGGTTATAGCGAGCATCCGTGGTATCTCGGCATGATGATGATTGTAGTGGCAATGGATGCCTTCCAAGCCATACCTTTCGCTTACTTGCGTTTCCGCAAGAAGGCTATCAAATTTGCATCACTCAAACTGCTGTTCATCTTCTTGAGCATCGCACTGAATATCCTTTACTATGTTGGTCTGCACGGCAAGGATGTTGGTATGGCATTCGTCATTAACCTCATCTGCACATCTGTGGTGATGCTTTGCTTGTGGCGCGAGCTGACAGGATTTCGCTACGTTCTCGACCGCGCACTATTGCGCCGTATGGTCAACTATTCTTTCCCAATTCTCATACTTGGCTTGGCGGGTATTCTCAACCAAGTCGCCGATAAGCTGATTTTCCCATTTGTCTATCCTGACAAGGCTGAGGCAACGGTGCAGCTCGGCATCTATGGCGCGTCAAGCAAGATTGCAATGATTATGGCGATGCTGACTCAAGCCTTCCGCTTCGCCTATGAGCCTTTTGTATTTAGCAAAAGCAAGGATAGTGACAGCCGAGAGATGTATGCACAGGCAATGAAATTCTTCATTATCTTTACGCTCTTGGCATTCCTCGCCGTGATGTTCTATATTGACATCTTGAAGTTCATCCTCGGACGTGACTATTGGGTAGGCCTCAAAGTTGTGCCCATCGTGATGGCTGCCGAAATGTGCATGGGCGTATATTTTAACCTCTCTTTCTGGTACAAATTGACTGACCAAACACGTTGGGGTGCCTACTTCTCTATAATAGGCTGCTCAATCATTATCATTGTTAACATATTGCTCATACCGCGTTACAGCTATATGGCGTGCGCGTGGGCGGGTCTCGCCGGTTATGGCACTGCCATGCTGCTCTCTTACTTTGTAGGTCAAAAGAAATACCCCATTAATTACGATGTCAAACGTTGTATGGGTTATGTCGCATTGGCGGCGGTATTCTATATCATCGGTATGTATCTGCCCTTTGCCACCGGGCTTAACATCGCACTTCGCACAATTCTGCTCATCGCATACACTGCGGTAATTGTCAAAGTCGAAGGCTTTGACTTCTCTCCGCTTTTGCGCCGCTTTAAACACTGATGTTATGAAAGTAGTGCTTGTAAATCATAGTGACACCCTCGGCGGAGCATCGGTCGTCACACATCGTCTGATGTTGGCACTACGTGCTGCCGGTGTAGATGCGCGTATGCTCGTCTCTCATCGCTCCTCTGATAGCGAATTTGTCGAGCTGTCAGCTTCGCCTAAGATGGTGAAAACGCATTTCTTGGCTGAGACACTCACTAATTTTATCGGTTGCCGTTCACGTGCTAATTTGTTCAAAGTGGACTCTGCAACCTTTGGCTTGCCCCTGCATCGCCATCCTTTGATTAAACAAGCCGATGTCGTTATCCTTAATTGGGTAAACCAAGGCATGCTCTCACTCGGCGAGATTGAGCGCATTGACAAACCGATTATCTGGACAATGCACGACCTATGGTGCGCAACCGGCGTTTGCCACCATGTCGAGAATTGTGACAGCTACAAGCGCACTTGCGGCAACTGCCCTTTGGTGACTTTGCATTATCCCTCGGATATTTCACACCGCACTTTCTGCCGCAAGCAGAAACTATATTCTCATAAAAACATCACCTTTGTAGCAGTCAGCAATTGGCTTGCCGATCGTTGTCGCGAAAGCGCATTGCTGCATGACGCACAAATCGTAACCATACCAAACGCCTTCCCACTTGAACAATTTCCTCTCACTCCGACACTGTCGCGTCAACAACTCGGCTTGCCAGAAAACAAAAAACTGATTGTCATGGGCGCTGCACGCCTTGACGCACCGATTAAGGGCTTTGACATTGCCATAGACGCGCTCAATGACTTTGCCGATAGAGCGGAAGCTAAAGATACAATCGCTGTCTTCTACGGCGAAATACGCCACCCTGAGCTATTGTCGGCATTGCGTCTGCCATACATCCACCTCGGCATGATAAGCGACCGCGCACATCTTGCTTCGCTCTATGCCCATGCAACGACTGTAATATCAACATCTCACTACGAGACACTCCCAGGCACTCTTATCGAAGGACAAGCCGCAGGCTGCTTCCCCGTGGCATTTGACCGCGGCGGACAACGTGACATCATCACATCGCCACAAGTCGGTTGGCTTGCCGACTATCCTTCATCACGCTCTATTGCCGACGGCATCTCACACGCTATTACCTCACAAATCGACCGCACCGCATTGCGCCAAAATGTCGTTTCAAACTTCTCATCCGCCACTATCGCTCAGCGTTACATAGGCCTTATCCTCGAAAAAGTGTAACTTTTGCTCAATTCTATCCTCGAAAAAGTGTGACTTTTGCTTGATTTTATCCTCGAAAAAGTGTAAGTTTGCATAAAAATTGTGACCATGAAGAGAAAAATCTATCAAGACTTATGTGAATGGAAAGCACGTGATGACCGGAAACCTCTCATCTTGCTTGGTGCGCGTCAAGTGGGTAAGACGTGGATAATGAAAGAGTTCGGTAAAACGCAATTTGAAAGTGTTGTTTATCTCAATTGCGATGAAGAACCGCTATCGCGTGAGCTTTTTGATACAGATTATAATATTCAGCGCATTTTAATGTCATTGCAAGCTATATCCGGTGTAAAAATCGAGCCGGATAAGACGCTTATTATCTTTGATGAGCTTCAGTCTGTGCCTCGTGGTCTACACGCATTGAAGTACTTCCAAGAGAATGCTCCACAATATCACATTATTGCTGCCGGTTCGCTACTTGGCATTACGCTTGGCGGGGACAATTCTTTCCCTGTTGGCAAGGTCGATATGTTGAGAATGTACCCGATGAATTTCTTTGAATTCCTCTCTGCAATGGGGCAAGATGCACTCCTCGAATTGCTCCAAAATTCAAAGCCGGAACATGTCGCTCCATTTCGCAATAAATTAATAGACTTGTTAAGACAATATTATTATGTCGGAGGTATGCCCGAAGTCGTTGCAAGGTTTATTAAAAATGGCGATTTGCAAGAGGTTAGGAGACTACAAGGCGAAATAATTAGCGCATATCGCAATGATATTGCAAAGCATACAGGCAAAAATCTTGCTGTGCGCATCGGTCAAGTGCTCGACGCTATCCCTTCGCAGTTGGCTAAAGAGAATAAGAAGTTTATTTATAGCTTAATCCGTAAGGGCGCTCGTGCCGCCGAATATGAACTTGCTATTCAATGGCTCGTTGATGCCGGTATCGTGCATAAAGTGTCACGTGTTAAAGAATTGAGAATGCCGGTCAAATTCTATGAAGACCACATGTCTTTTAAACTATTCTTGCTCGATTGTGGTCTATTGGGCTGTCTTGTCGATGCACCGGCAAGTCAGATGCTTATTGGTGACAATGTTTTTGTCGAATTTAAAGGCTCGTTTACCGAACAATTCGTGTTCCAACAATTAACCTCAATTGGCTTGCAACCATATTATTGGAGCAACGACCGAACAACGGCTGAAATTGACTTCGTCGTGCAAACACCGCAGCGAGTTATTCCAATAGAAGTGAAGGCTGAGGAAAATGTCAAGGCGCGTTCATTGTCAAATTTCATCCATTCAAATCCGCAACTTCAGCTTAAAGGCGTGCGCATATCTATGCGTGACTACATAGACCAAGGTTGGATGGAGAACTATCCTTTATATTATTTTTTGCCTGCATTCAATTCCTAATTTCCGCATCGTTCTCGGAGCTGGAGAAGGTAGAATTCTGTCGTGTCTTCGGCATATATCACGGAAAGCCCTCGGTGAGAATAGTCCTCGGCGAGTTGTCCGATAGGATTTAGCGCATCCGAATATACATCGCATGTCTTCTGTCGGTGTATTTTGTTGATATGTTCGCGCCCGGGATAGTGCGCTATGGTCAGTGTGCCGCCAGCCTTGAGGTTGTGCCGCACGAGATTAACAACGCTATCGTATGGCGCGCGAAGGTGCGGATACATATTAAACAGCACGATACGATCATATCGCTGCGCCAAACTGCCTTGCTCAATGTCAAACAGCTTAAAACGCACGTTATGGCGATTGCCAAACTTGCGACGCGCCATTGTCAGCATTTCCGGCGACAAATCGAGCGCCGTCACTTCGCCCGATGCTCCTACTGCCGGCAACAGAAATGGCAGAAGCACTCCGGTGCCGCTGCCAACGTCAAGCACTCTTTGACCTTGCCTGATGTTTAATAGCTTGATAATTCGCTCTATAGCGTCATGTCTGCATCGGCAGTGGATATCCCATGTTCGCGCTGCTTGGTTGAAAAAATTCAGTGTTGATTGCATGTTTTTTTGAAGTAAGTTATTTCGTTTGCAAATAAACAATTACTAACTTTGCATTGTTCATTGACTATTATGTTATCTCGTCGATAACATCTCGGACAAAACATTAAAAATATTTCGTTCTTATGAGAAAGCAAATGTTGCTGACCTTGCTTGGCGTTAGCGCTCTTACCGCTGTCGGTCAAGTCTCAACTTCCGACACTATCAGACTTAATACCGTTGAGATTGTCGAAAGCGTAAAAGCTCCTGTGGCATTGTTGCCGCTCGAAGTTACAACCATTACATCTTCAGAATTGGAACACAGCACGGAGTCTTCTGTCCTGCCGGTGTTGGTCAACCGCGTGCCCGGTCTGTTTGTCACTGAGCGCGGCATGAGCGGATTTGGCGTGTCAACCGGAGCCGCCGGAACGGTCTCTATACGTGGCATTGGCGACGGCAATAAAGTGCTGTTTATGATAGACGGTCAACCGCAGTGGGCAGGCATATTCGGACATTCTTTGGCTGATACTTACACATCAAGCCAAGTCGAGCGCGTGGAGGTCGTCAGAGGCCCTTCATCGTTGCTATATGGCTCAAATGCAATGGGCGGCTCTGTCAATATAATCACCAAACGAGCCACCCGCGACGGACTTAACGGCAGCGCTCGTGCTATGTGGGGAACTCACGACACGCAGAAGTACAGCCTAAACCTCGGCTACAAACATAAAGGTTGGAACAGCTTCATCTCGGCAACATACGAATCGTCAAACGGCCATCGCCAAAACATGAGCTACTGGTTAGCTTCGCAATTCGCTTCTTTAGAATATACATTTTCACACCACTGGAAAGCAGGCGCCAATGTAAACCTAACCGAATCGCGCCCGCACAATCCCGGCTCACTCCAAAGCCCGCTCGAAGATATGTGGACTCAAGTCTTGCGCGGCACTGCCTCAGTGTTCATCAAAAATAGTTACAGCAGCACCTCCGGCGGCATCCAAGCATACACCAACTGGGGACGACACAAGATTGATGACGGCCACACACCCGGCACTGAGCCAACCAACTACCTCTTCCGCTCTAACGACTACAACATGGGCATCACTGCCTATCAGACCGTGAAACCGTGGCAGGACAACAACCTCTCGCTCGGCGTTGACTTTAAACACTGGGGCGGTCGCTCGTGGAACGTCATGAAAGACGGCAGTGACGATGTCCCCGGCATTGATAAACAAGTCAATGAGATAGCAGGCTATGCCATGATGCAACAAGCATTATTTGACAAACTACTATCGCTTAACGCAGGCTTGCGAATTGAACACTCTTCGCAATTCGGCAACCAACTCGTGCCGCAAGCCGGCTTTATCTTGCGCCCAATCAAAGATAACACCATCAAATTCTCATGGGGCAAAGGCTTCCGCAGCCCAAACATCCGCGAGCTATATATGTACCGTCCCGCCAATCCGGACTTGAAACCCGAGCACCTCTATAACTACGAGGTCGAAGTGCGGCAATCACTCTTGGATAAGCGACTTGACTTCGGCATATCGCTATTCTTTATTGACGCAAAAGACATGATACAGACCACAACAGTTGACGGTAGACCCCTAAACATCAACACCGGAGCATTCCGCAACAAAGGCTTTGAATTAGACGTAGCATATCAAATCAACCGACAGTGGACGATTGACGGCAATTATAGCTACCTCCACACAAGCAAACCATTACTCGCTGCACCTCGCAACAAACTCTTCGGAGAAATCAACTACCGCCCCGGCAACTGGGACTTCACACTCGAATCACTGAGCATCTGGGGACTATATACCCAAACCTCACCCACAAAAGTCGAGAACTACTCACTGCTAAACATGCGCATAGGCTACACATTCCAGCCATCGCAACCCCGCTATCCGATTACAATATTCTGCAAAGGCGACAACCTCACCAACAAGAAATACGAAATCAACTACGGCTTCCCCATGCCCGGCACAACCATCATGGCAGGCCTCGACCTCAAATTCTAACCCCGCTACTACCCCTCGCAACCATTTCACGCCGTGGGGTAGGGAAGTCTCGACATGTCGTGGCCGCCTCACTCGCCACAAACCCTGCGGGTGGCGGTCGGAGGCCGCACACATCTCGCCTCAAAAAAACACAGACAAGCAAATCTACGCCTTTAGGCGTAAAATGCGGCTATTGCCGCATTAATAAGCATAGCCCATGGCAAGGTCGCCTTTAGGCACCGCAGCCATGGGGTGCATATACAAATACAAAACGCCATGCCTTTAGGTATGGCTACAACCACGACACGTTATAGCCGTACCTATTGGCACGGCTATTATAATCTTAATACAAATGACCTCGGGTGGCGGGGGCTACGCCGCCCTTACCCGAGGCTACACTTATTATGCGGCCACTGCCGCATTCAACGCCTAACGGCGTGAAACTCCGTGCTATGCGAGGTGGCGGTCGTAGACCGCAAACCTCTGCAAACACTAAGTTTGCAGTTGAATTGCGGGCGAAGCCCGCTAATCAAACA
>CAYYAA010000037.1:0-19430 GCA_964469875.1 uncultured Bacteroides sp. | reverse complement strand
ATACGGCAAAGCTCTATTCTAAATTTACTGCAAATTTACAGTAAATTTAGAATAGTGCAAATTTTTAGGAGATATTTTGCTGACTAATAGCGCATTTTTGTATTCAGCAAATTTCAACACTCACTAAAAATAGTGATTAGCAGTGTGGCTCTGCAGCGCTCTGCAGTGTTAAAATCACGATTTCTGAGTATTTCGCAGCCATTTTTATCATCGTAACTTTGCATCGGTAAAAAACAAATATTGGATAAGTGGTACAATTTCTAAAATTAATTTTCTGTTTAGGGCTATTGCTATGCTCAAATTTGGGCATATTTGCTCAATCAAATGCTCCTTCACTATCAGGCAAGGTAATCTCTAAGGATAAAGAGATTGTTGAGTTTGCTATCGTTAAACTTAAAGACACCGAATATGGCTGTACTACCAACGAACTGGGTATGTATTTTTTACATGCCCCGGCAGGTAAATACATTCTCGTTGTGTCGGCTCTTGGCTATGAGACTGTCGAGAAAGAAATCACTCTCGGCAAGGAGCGTGCTAAAATGAATATTATATTATCTGACTCACAAGTCACCCTTGATGAAGTTGTCGTCATGGCTTCGGGTATCGGACGAGTTAAGAAGTCGCCGTTTAACACCGTGGCGGTTGACACAAAACAGATGCTCAACTCCACAAAGAATCTCAGCGAAGCGTTGGCAAAAGCGCCAGGCATGAAGTTGCGCGAATCTGGTGGTGTTGGCTCTGATATGCAGTTGATGATGGACGGTTTCTCAGGCAAACATGTCAAAGTCTTTATCGATGGTGTGCCGCAAGAGGGCGTTGGCTCATCTTTCAGCATTAACAATATACCGGTGAACTTTGCTGAGCGCATTGAAGTCTACAAGGGTGTAGTGCCTGTCGGCTTCGGCACGGATGCTATCGGTGGTGTGATAAACATTGTGACTAACAAACGTCGTCACAATTGGTTTTTGGATGCCTCTTATTCGTATGGTTCATTCAATACACATAAATCTTATGTGAACTTCGGTCAGTCGTTTAAGAACGGTCTGACCTACGAAATCAATGCTTTTCAGAATTACTCTGATAACAGCTACTCTATAGATTCTCCAGTCGAAGATTTTGAGACAGGTCGCATTGACCGCAACAACAAGGAGCACGTTAAGCGTTTTAACGACACCTACCACAACGAGGCCGTCATCGCCAAAGTTGGCGTAACCGGCAAGTCGTGGGCTGACAAGATGATGTTCGGCTTTACTTATTCTAATATGTATAAGGAGGTGCAAAACGGTGTTCGTCAAGAAATCGTTTATGGTCAAAAACATCGCAGAGGTCACTCACTGATGCCCTCGTTTGAGTATTCAAAGCGCGATCTGTTTACTCGCGGCCTCAGCGCTGTCGTGACTGCCAACTACAATAAAGATGTAACGACAAATATCGACACTGCATCTGTCAAATATAACTGGCGCGGTGAGACTGCTGCACTTAACTCTCCGGGTGAACAATCATATCTGCACTCTAAGGCAGACAATCAAAATTGGAACGCCACCGCAACCATTAACTATCGCATCGGCGACACTCACCTCTTCACATTCAACCACGTCTTCAACGACTTTAACCGCTCAAATACATCGTTGCTGACTGCAACCCCAATCAAAGATCCCATTGCAAAGCAGACACGCAAGAACATCTCAGGTCTATCTTACCGCTTTATGCCTAACAACAAGTGGAACGCATCAGTCTTTGGCAAGTTCTACGGCTTGTGGGTGGCGGGACCTATCGCCGAAACGTCAACTCTCGAAAACTATATCCGCGACACTCGCACAATCAACTCATGGGGATACGGCGCAGCGGCTACTTACTTCGTACTCCCGGAACTTCAAGCCAAGTTATCATACGAGAAGGCTTGCCGTCTCCCGACCATCGAGGAGATGTTTGGTGATGAAGACCTCGAAGTCGGCGAAATGGGCATCAAACCTGAGCATAGCGACAATGTGAACTTCAACATAAGCTACAGCAAGAACATCAACCGCAACGGCATTTATGCTGAAATAGGTCTTGTCTATCGCAACACTTCTGACTATATCCAACGCAACATCTACGGTATGAGCGGCGGCAAGTATGCTGCAACATACATCAACTATGGCAGCGTATTGACCAAAGGCTATAACATCTCAGTGCGATACAGCTATGACAAATGGCTCAGCGTGGGCGGCAACTTCACCAAGATGAATGTCTGCGACAACATGAAGCAAGCTCTCGGCAGCACAAAGGATAACATCAACTATAAGGAACGTATCTCTAACCTACCCTATCTCTTTGCTGACGCTGATGTCAACTTTTACTGGCACAACAGCTTCCGCAAAGGCAATATGCTGACCTTCACCTACGATGACCAATACACTCACAGTTTCACCTACTACACCTCAAACATCGGGTCTAACAAAGGTGACTATGTAGTGCCTAACCAATTTGCTCATAACCTCTCACTCACATACAGCGTCTTGAACGGTCGCTATAACTTCTCATTTGAGTGCCGCAATCTGACAGATGCCAAACTCTATGACAACTTCAGTCTCCAAAAAGCGGGACGCGCATTCTATGGTAAAATCCGCGTTCACTTCGGAGCTAAATAATCGCAAATAATAAAATCAATATACAAGTATGAATACAAAACTTCTGAACATTATCCCCGCAACAGCTTTTCTCGCCCTCTCGCTG
This sequence comes from uncultured Bacteroides sp., assembly GCA_964469875.1. GTDB lineage: Bacteria > Bacteroidota > Bacteroidia > Bacteroidales > Muribaculaceae > CAG-873. The sequence goes on along the minus strand of CAYYAA010000037.1, from coordinate 16,715 downwards.
ACAGCTTGCTCTGACTCTGATGAGCCTAACGGTAACAACAACGACACCGACAACTCGGCAACATCTGCTTACATCTTTGCCACCTCAGTTCAAGATGGTGACAAGACAGCTAACGTACTCCTCTCAGGCAGCGACATCAATAGCGGCGTAATCTCACCTATCAATAACGGTCTGGTGAACGACGGCGCGACAGAGTGGATCTACTTCAACAATAAATATCTCTACGCCCTAACATACAACCAACAAAACGCCGGCACTACTCGCTCTTATGTTCTCGGCAGCGACAATCAAATGGTGGCACGCTCGGCTGAATACAAGGTGAGCCGATTCAGCTCTTACGGCACTTACGGCAAATACATCATCACTGCATCTACCGGAAACGGTCTCTCTGAATATGCCGACGCTGAAGGCAACTTGCCAAAGATGTTGCTGCTCTCTTATCTCGACGTTGAAAACGAGACTTGCACATCAAGCGATTCAAAAGCCAACAAAGACAATCTCATGTCTGAGAACTTCCTCGGCGACGGCGAATATGTTACACTCTCAGGTTTCCTCGAAGCTAACAATAAACTTTATAGCGCAGTAATACCGATGGGTCTAAGCCCCTACGGTGCTTCGATTGACGGTGGCAAATATATCCTCGCCGGCAACGAAGACCTTATCAAAACCGAAAGTGGCGGCACAAGCTCAAGTGCATACGTAAAGGGTGAACTTCAAGGCACTCAGTACCCAAACAAATGTAGCGTTGCAATCTTTGACAACGAGTCATTGAGCGGCAAGCGCATCATCACTACCGACAAGATTAGCTATGCTTGCGGTCGTTACAAATCACAATACTATCAAACCATCCGCCAAGCAGACAACGGCGACATCTATGTCTTCTCTCCCTCTTTCGCTAAGACCTTGACTGACGCTCGCCAACAAACAACCCTTGATGCGGGTGTGGTTCGTATCAAGAAAGGTGCGACAGAATTCGATGCTAACTACTATTACAACATCGAAAAGCTCTCTAACGGTCGCACATTCCAACGCTGCCTTAACGCCGGTGGCAACTGCTTCTTGTTGACAATGTACAGCACAAAACTCACTTCAAACCAACAAGTTGCCAACCAATTGGCTATCTTCAATGCTGAAAAAGGCACATTGACTTATGTTACAGGCCTTCCCTCACAAGACACCATCTCTGATTTCAGCAAAACTGTCTACAACGTGAACGGTTACTGCTACATAGCTGTTATGACATCAACTGACTACCCGACAATCTACAAGATTGATACCACAACGGGCGCAGCAACTGCCGCAGTTCAACTCCAAGTTGCTACGGTAAGCGCAGTTGGCATGTTAAATCAGCTCTAAGTTACGCACTTATCCTTATCCAATGATAATGCCCTGAGGGGCATATCCAACCAACCCCGGCACAGTCTATTTCGCATGAAATAGCTGTGTCGGGGGCAGTTGTCAATTATAAGATTATAATAAACACTATTGATATGAAGAAATTTCTCAAAAAAATTCACTTGTGGTTATCAGTGCCTTTTGGCATCATAATCACGCTCATTTGCCTATCTGGTGCATCTTTGGTCTTTGAAAAAGAAATTACCGAGGCCTGCGACCATGACACATACTTCGTGGCTCAAGTCGGAGACAAGGCAATTGACTTGGATAGTCTTCTAACAAAAGTTAGCGCCACCCTACCCGACACCGTTGAAATCACCGGTGTTACCATTTCAAACGACCCGGAACGCGCTTATCAGATTAGTCTATCAAAACCGCGTCGCGCATCAATTTTTGTTGACCAATACACAGGCGAAATCACCGGCAAGGGTGACCGTCTGCCTTTCTTCGCAACGATGTTCAAACTTCACCGCTGGCTGCTCGGCTCTGCAGGTGATGGCGAAAATATTTCTATCGGCAAGTTGCTCGTTGGCACATCCACCCTACTGCTCGTCATTATCGTCTTGACAGGTCTCATCTTATGGCTCATTCACCCCAAGAAGAGCGTTAAAATCTCAGTGCGACAAGGCTGGCCTCGCTTCTGGCATGACTTGCATGTTTCAGGCGGTGTATATGCCACAATCTTCTTGCTCGCCCTTGCGCTGACCGGCTTAACTTGGTCATTTGAATGGTATCGCAATACGTTCTACAGCCTATGCGGCGTTGAGGCAAGCACTGAAGGCGGTCATGGTGGCTACCACGGCGGCGGTCGAGGCGGCGAGCACAATGGCAAAGGCGAGTATAGTGGCAAAGGTCATGGTCGTCCCGAAGGTAAACCGAATGACAGACCCGAAGGCAAACCGGAGACTATTTCCGAAAACAAGTCTGAAGTAAAAGATGACATTAAAGCTGACCTTAAACCGGAAGCCAAGCCTGACGTAAAGTCTGAAGCGAAACCCGAAGACAAGCCGGAAGGTCGTCCCGAAGGTGAGCATCACGGCAAATATTATCACGAACATTCAGCCGATTCAACTGCCGAAGGCTCAGATAGCGAAGCTGAACGTCACAGACACTACCACGAGCACAACAATGGCGAATGGCACGGTCACCACAGCCATGACGGTGCTGAGGCTGAACAAGCTCAAGCTACACCAGAAAGCGCCGAAACCGGAAGACCTACTGAAGCTGTTCAAGAGAACAAGCCCACCCAACGCAATCATCACCACGGTCGTCCCGAAGGTAAACCCGCTGAGGTCGCTACAACAGTAGTCGCTGACAGCATAATCGAGGAAGAAATTCCGGCTCTTGCTCCATTTGCAAACTGGCAAAAAGCTGCCGACAATGTAATCAATGCCAACCCGGACTTCCGCCAAATCAGTGTATCTGATGGCACAGTCGCGCTTATTCCTGCCGGACGCAACAGTCTCCGCGCAAGTGATGACTTTGGCTTTGATGCTGCAACAGGAGCAATCACCGACACAACGACTTACGACTCTAAAGACCGTTCAGTCAAAGTTCGTGGCACAATCTATAACGTCCATACAGGTGGTTGGGGCGGTATGCTGACACGCATCCTCACATTCCTTGCTGCGCTCCTCGGTGCGACACTTCCCATCACAGGCTATTACATCTGGATAAAACATCTACGCCGAAAAGGCAAAAAATAATTATATTCTTATCGCAATCTCAAACCGTCTGTCACACCACTGAGTGGCAGACGGTTTTTTGGTTTGTTACCATACTAACAATGCTACATCTTTTGTAACAAATTACCACATAAACCATTAATTTACAATAGAGTTTTAGCGGTTATAACTGATATGTCGGTTTTTATGCTTATCTTTGCAACATATTTAATTATTCATATATGATAAGTTTCCAAGAATTGGGCGTTAGAGAAGACCTTTTGAAAGGTATAGCCGAGTTAGGCTTTGAGAATCCGATGCCCGTACAAGAAAAGGTAATTCCCTCACTTCTTTCAGGCGATCGTGATTTGGTTGCTCTCGCTCAAACGGGTACCGGCAAGACCGCGGCTTTTGGTTTACCTGTGATTCAGCGCATCGACACTTCTATTAATGTTCCACAAGCTCTGATACTCTCCCCCACGCGCGAATTGTGTCTTCAAATTGCCGGAGACCTCGCAGATTTTTCTAAATACACAAACAACTTACAAGTTTTACCAGTCTATGGCGGTTCAAGCATCGAAAGTCAAATACGCTCACTCAAACGCGGTGTCCAAATTATCGTGGCTACACCCGGTCGTCTGATTGACCTTATCAATCGCGGCACTGTCCACTTGGATAATGTCCACACCGTTGTCCTTGATGAGGCTGACGAGATGCTCAACATGGGATTTGTTGACTCTATCAACGACATACTCACTCACGTTCCCGAAGAACGCAAGATGTTGCTCTTCTCTGCAACCATGCCTAATGAGGTCGCAAAGATAGCAAAGCGTTTTATGCACGACCCGGAGGAAATCGTATGCGGCACGCGCAATGAGGGCAACAAAAATGTCAAGCACGTCTATTTTATGGTTCATGCGCGTGACAAATATCTCGCACTTAAACGTATCGCAGACGACAACCCAAACATATACGCTATCATCTTCTGCCGCACTCGTCGCGACACTCAAGAGGTGGCTGACAACTTAATTCAAGATGGCTATAACGCTGACGCGTTGCACGGCGACTTGTCACAACAGCAGCGTGACTTGGTGATGAAGAAATTCCGCGACGGCGTGCTGCGCATACTCGTTGCAACCGATGTCGCCGCTCGTGGGCTCGACGTTGATGACCTCACTCACGTTATAAACTACGGCTTACCTGATGATACTGCCGTTTATACCCACCGCTCAGGCCGTACAGGTCGCGCCGGCAAGACCGGTATCTCTGTCGCTATTATTCACTTGCGCGAGAAAGGTCGCATTCGCGAGATTGAACGCATCATCGGCAAGAAGTTTGAGCGTCAAGAAGTACCAGACCCCAAGCACATCATCGAGAAGCAACTCTATAACCTCGCTGACCGTCTTGAACGCGTCGAAGTTAACGACAACGAGATAGACAAATATTTCACCGGCGTTCAGCGCAAGCTGTCATGGCTCTCTAATGAGGACCTGCTCAAACGCGTCCTCTCGTTAGAGTTCAACCGCTTACTCGACTACTATAAAGACGCTCCAAGCATTGATGTAATTGACGAAAAGCAGTCAAAACGTGAACGCAAAGAGCGCACTGACAACGAACCGCGAAACGACAAAGACAAAGACCGCCGCACTGCCGAAAAAGGCATGGCTCGCATTTATGTCAATGCCGGAAAAGCTGACGGCTTCTATGCCGGAAACCTTATCGAGATACTCAACAAAGTGACAACCGGCGCACGTGTCGATGTCGGTCGTATCGACTTGCTCCAATCTTACTCACTGTTTGACGTCAAGAAGAGCGATGCCGGTCGTGTTGTTAATGGCTTGAAAGGCGCAGAATTCTTTGGCAAACGTCTGTATAGCGAAGTCGCCGACCCTGAACGCGACTATGCACAAGCATCAAAGCGACGCAACCGCGCCGACAAACACGATGACACTAACGACGAAAAACGCGGCGACTTCCGCGGCAAACCTCGCCACGAGCACAAAGACCGCCGTCCCAAACGCCGTAAAGAGTAAAACCAATACGACAAAACCACGCCTTCCAACAAGACTAATACCTATTATATAATATGTCAAAGTTTAGAAAGACACTACATATTCTGACCGCATCGGTTGTCCTTGCCATGACAGGGACAACCGCTGTCGCTCAGCAACAGCTCCCGGCAGCAAGAGCTTTTGCCGCTGCCCCGGATTCAATCTTTCCCGTGTTAACTACAAACACGCGCCTTGATATGCTCGACTACTTCCACAGCAACATCGCGCGTCCGTCAACAAATCGGCTCAAAGGTCAGTCTCAGATTTTAAGCGAAGACTCACTGCAAATCACAATCGACATATCTCCGTCTGTAGATGTGCAACTCGCGCTTATCCCTCAGAAGTCTGATACCCTCTATGCCGTAATCCAAACCACTGCCATGCCCGTCAAGGATAGCGAAGTGCGATTCTTCGACAAAAAATGGTCACAGCTTAAAACCTCCCCTCTCACAATCGGCATCGACCAATGGCTCACCAAGACAGACAAGGAAACTCGCGAAGATATTCTCAATGAGTTGCCATTCATATTGGCAACTGCCGAATTTAATTCCGCTGACCGCAGCATAACATTCACCAACAACATGGGCGAATATTACACGAAGTCTGACCGTCCGAAGTGGTTCGGCAATTTACGCGAAAAATTGGTCTATGTCTTTGACGGTAAAAAATTCATTCTCACTCCTCAATAAGACATAATGGAACAACAACCTTTAAGTCTACTGCAACTCAACAAACGCATTCACGCCATCCTCGCCGAGGCACAAGGGCTGAGCAACGTCTGGGTAGTCGCCGAGACGAGCGACTTGCGCGTCTCAGGCGGTCACTGCTATATGGAGCTGATACAGAAGGATGCCGACACCGGCGCGGTGCAAGCCAAGATGCGTGCCGCTATTTGGGCAAGCAGTCTGAACAGACTGAACACCAAATTTTATGAGGCAACCGGCTCGCCATTGATGTCCGGGCTCAAACTCATGGTGAAAGTAAATGTCAGCTTCCACGAGGTATATGGCATCTCTATGGTCATTAGTGATGTCAACCCCGACTACACTATGGGCGAACTGCTGCAGCGTCGCAATCGTATGCTGCAACAGCTGCGACAAGAGGGCATAATCGACATGAACCGCGCACTGCCGTGGCGCGATGTCGCACTGCGCATCGCTGTCATTTCGGCGCAAGGTGCTGCCGGATATGGCGACTTCATAAACCAGCTATACAATAACGCTTACCGTCTGAGCTTCCGCACAACGCTCTTCCCTGCCCTTCTTCAAGGTGAACGCGCTCCGCAGAGCGTCATTGACGCATTGGAACAAATCATGGCGCGTATTGACGATTTTGATTGCGTCGTAATCATACGCGGAGGAGGCGCTGTCAGTGACCTTGCTTCATTTGACAACTATGACCTCGCCGCCAATGTCGCACAATTCCCGCTACCTGTCATTGTCGGCATAGGCCACGAGCGCGATGTCACTATCCTCGACTACGTTGCAAATATGCGCGTAAAGACACCGACCGCTGCCGCCGAATGGCTCATTGCTCACGGTTATGCCGCACTGACACGTCTGCGCAACATCGCCGGCGAAATACTGCAAATCGTCAGTGACAGCATCTCAGGCAACCAACGCCAACTCGCATACTATCAAGGAGCTATTCCGACACTCGCTCGCGCTGTCGTCTCACGTCACACCGAGCGTCTCGGCTCATCTCTCGACAACTTAATAGTTCAGTCCGTAACCGCACAAATCACCCGTCGCCGTGACCGTCTCGACGCCATCAGTGCACTACTCGAAACGCTATCGCCGGAAGCCACACTCAAACGCGGCTACTCAATAACGCGCATTGCCGACACTAAGCATGCACTAACCTCAACCGATGGCCTCGCAGAAGGCACACAAATCGAAACAATCTTATCTTCAGGCAAAATAATATCCACCACTAATAAAACCACCAACAAATGACACCCGCCGACCAACTGCCATACAACCAAGCCCTCACCGAGCTTGAACAAATTCTAAACACCCTGCGCAGCGACAAATGCGATGTTGACTCTTTAGTCTCACTAACCAAACGCGCCGCCGAACTACTTACCGCCTGCCGCAACAAACTCACCACGACAGACCAACAACTCCGCGAGCTCCTTCAATCCCTCCAACCCGAAGGATAAAATACCGTCAGCTAATTAGTCCTTCAGACAAGCGATTGGCACGACATACACGCCATCTTCACGACGATAAGCATAACGCCCGACCGCCGTCAGCACCATCTTAAAAGCCGGGGCTTTCATCCTTGCTGTATCTATAATCCCACCAAGTTTGTGCAATGTCTTTGCCGCTGCCTCAATGTTATCTGCACCGCCCAACTTTATTTCGATAAGTCCATACGAACCATTTCTCAAATGTACAACAGCATCACACTCCAATCCATTTGAGTCGCGGTAATGATATACTTCACCCTGCAAAGCATCAGCATACACACGCAAATCGCGCATACACATTGTCTCAAAAATCAATCCGAAAAGTTTCAAATCATTCATTAGGTCTGACGGCGATGCTCCGAGTGCGGCTGTGGCAATAGATGAATCTATAAAGTAACGATTATCTGTAGTACGTATAGCCGTACGGGAGCGCAAATTTGGATTCCACGCCGGCATATCTTCTACCACGAAAATTTGCTTCAGAGCCTGAACATACGAGCTTACTGTATCTATGCTGAGGGCATCAACATCGTTAAGCAACATATCTTTGCGCAAGCTGCTAAGCGGAGCAGGACAGCCCTGATAACGTGCATACGACTTCATCAGTTGCCTAACCCTGCCAATATCTCGCTTCACACCATCAACACGCGATATATCAGTATGAACCACGGCATCATAATATTCATTCGCCTGATCAAGCGCAATATCACCATTCATAAATGACGAATCAGGCCAACCGCCACGACATACGAGAAATGCTATATCATCAAGCGCAAGCTCGCACATGCCATCTATCTCATTCGGAGCATCAAACAGTGAGGACAAACTTACACTACCCGTTGATTCTCCTGACTCATACAATGACATCGGGCGCATCATAAGTCGTGCAAACCGTCCTGTTCCACTATGTATAATCTGTGATACAGGCGGCGGCACAGCTGAACCTGTTAGGATATATAGTCCATAACCATTTTCGTGGTCAACAGAAAAACGCACAGCATCCCACAGCTTCGGAGCCACCTGCCATTCGTCTATAAGACGAGGTTTCGCACCGTTTAGCAATTTACCGGGATTGATTCGCGCCATTTCGATATTCTGATCAAAAGCATCCATATCAGACATATACAGCTTACTGGCAGCAACTTGCTCAGCAGTTGTTGTCTTGCCGCACCACTTCGGACCTTCGATAAGAACAGCACCCTTCCCGGCTAATTTTCTAACCAACATTTTGTCGGCTACTCGTGACTTATATCCATTCATTTCCTTAGATTAATTTGCCGCAAATATAGCAAAATAATTTCCATTCCGCAAGTTGAGGCAAATTTATTCCGTAAGTTGAGGCAAATTCATTACGCGAATTGTGGCGTTTTTATTCCGTAAGTTGAGGCAAATTTAGTCCGCGAGTTGTGGATTTCAAATTAATCGCCTGACAATTAGGTTTTATCAAAAAAAAATGCGTTATTTGCAAGAAAATAATTGGCAAGATGAAAACAACCGACGAAATTGTTCGATTATTAAAGAAATTCAAAGATAGCTCTGCCTCTAAATACGGCATCAATACTTTGGGAATATTTGGCTCTTATGCTCGCTCTCAACAAAACGAGCATAGCGACCTTGACGTGTTTGTCATACTTAACGAACCGGACTTCTTCACACTTGAACACATCCGTGAGGAGTTAGAACTTGCCGTCAATCGCCCGGTTGATATTGTCAATTATAGAGAAACCTTACGCCAATCCTTTAAAGAAAACATTTTACGCGATGCAATATATATCTAAGGCCTTATTAACAGAATACCTCGAAGACACAATAATCAAATGCGAAACTGTAATCAACCGCAGCGAATCAATTCATAACGCCGATGATTATCTTACTTCAATACCCGAATGTATAGTTGCCAATCGAAGTGAATGAATTTGAAAATGATATAGCGGTTAGACCGTCACAGTTATAGAAGGCTTTTTCGCCAATTGACATCACGGGGAGTTTTTTTGTTTCACACGTCCTTGCGCATTCGGTTGGAGACTTACGATATAATTAACATCTATTAACCTTGTGGTTTTATGCTATCTCCCAAAAAATCACTAATTTTGTGTTTGGAAAAAGCAAGAAACTTAACTATAAGGGGCTCAGCCAACCGGATGAGTTTCTTTCTTTTTTATATTTATTCATGAAGCTGTTTTCAAATCTATTTTTTGAATTATATAGCGGACAGAACTAAAGGCAGGACTCGTCGCGCAGACGCACTGCCGGCCGACACACGGCATACCGCGAACGACTAATCTTATAACAACATCAAATAGACTGCAAGCATCTTCGCTAACCTTTAAAAAATATACTGCCATGGCTATAACTTACATGACAAAAGAAGGCTACAAGAAAAAAATGGAAGAAATCGCTTATCTCGAAGCAGTTAAGCGTCCCGAGATATCTCGCGCTATCGCCGAAGCACGCGACAAGGGTGACCTTTCGGAAAATGCGGAGTACGATGCCGCTAAAGAAGCCCAAGGTATGCTCGAAATGAAAATCGCTCAACTCAAGGACCTCGTTGCTAACGCACGTATCCTCGATGACAGCAAACTCAATTGCGACGAAGTACAAATCCTCAACAAAGTGAAGATTAAAAATGTCGCTAACGGTCAAACAATGGAGTACACTATCGTGGCCGACTCTGAAGCCAATCTTAAAGAGAAAAAGCTCGCTTCGTCTACTCCTATCGCTCAAGGTCTCATCGGTCATAAGCTCGGTGAAATCGTGGACATCAAAGTGCCCTCAGGCATTATGAAATTTGAAATCGTCGAAATATCATTCTAACATCTAATAAATCATGGCTTCTATATTCTCTCGCATTATCGCCGGTGAAATTCCGTCATACCGCGTAGCTGAAGACGAAAACAACTTCGCTTTCCTCGACATCAACCCGGTGCAACCCGGTCACACATTAGTCATTCCAAAGCACGAAGTTGACTACATCTTCGACCTTGACGATGATGAATATGTCGCCCTGCAACGCTTCGCTAAACGTGTTGCGCGAGCTATCAAACGCGCAACAGGTTGTAAGCGTGTCGGCGTTGCCGTCCTCGGCATGGAGGTCCCTCATGCTCACATCCACCTCGTTCCGTTGAATACCGAAAAAGACCTTAACCTCTTTGGCGAGAAGCTCTCGCTCGCTCCCGAAAAAATGCAAGAGCTTGCTAAAGCCATTGCGGACGAACTGGACTAATCCCGTGACCCTCTTTACTCACATCAAGACAATGAAAAAATTAGCTTATTTCTTGCTCGCAATCGGTGCTATTGTCGCTGTCGGTTGCACAAATCGTCATGGCTGGTCGGTTGACGGCTCTGTCGATGGTGCTGAAGGTAAAAAACTTGCACTCGAAGGTTTCAACAATGGCTCGTGGTATGTCATTGACTCTGTTGACGTAGACGCCAACGGCAAATTTGAATACCTCGCCGATGCGCCCGCCGCATACCCCGAAATAATACGCATCTCGCTCGATGGCGAATCAATCTACTTCCCCATCGACTCCATTGATGCCATCTCAATCACAGCTCACGCCGCAGACTTCACTAACGGCTACACCCTATCAGGCAACAAAGCCGCAGAGCGCGTGCAAGCCGTCGATGATATGATTGCTCAAGCTATCAAACGCAATTACGGCAAGTCCCTCGCCGCTGACACAGCATTGAAACGTCAACTCGTCAATGAAATCACCGCCGACTCATCTGCTATTGTTGCATACTACATCATCAACAAAACAGTCAACGGCGCCGCTCTCTTTGACCCCAACGACAGATTTGACAACCGCGTCTATGGTGCCGTGGCACAACGCTTCGCGTCAATACGCCCCAACGACCCTCGCACACAGTACCTCACCAACATCTTCCTGCAAGGCAAAGCACACATCAACCCCTCGCTCATCAGAACTCGCGAGATAGAAGCCGGCACAACAGGTATCATTGACATTGAACGCTATGACAACAAGGGCAAGCTCCACAAACTCTCTGATGTCGCAAACAAAGCCAAAGCTACCGTATTGAGCTTCACCCAATATGGCATTGAAGCATCTCCCGCTTATAATGTCATCCTCAACAAAGTCTACCAACGCTTCCACTCTCAAGGTCTCGAAATCTATCAAATATCATTTGATGATGAAGAAGTGACATGGAAACAGACAGCTACCAACCTGCCATGGATTTCAGTTTGGAACTCAGCTACTGACGGCGCAGACATTCTCATCAAATACAACATCAGCGCACTGCCGACAACATTCATCATTGACCATAACGGCGACATCATCGCCCGCGTTGATGACCCCAACAAACTCGAATCACAACTCGCCGCACAATTCTAAGCGAGCAAATTCACCATAATAAACGGAGCGATGCGTCAACCGACCCATCGCTCCGTTTATTATATAGCTATGCCTGATGGCGCTAAATTTCCGAAAGACGTGCTTCGATATGATCAATATCAATCTTTGCCTCATCCAACATATCCATAAAATAATCAAGATCATCATAGCCCAAGGCTTCGGCACGCTTAACGCGCTCTTTCTTTGTCAGCTTGTCTTGATTTTCTAAAAACTCTCGCATTTCCAGATAAGCATAAATGCCTCCGGTATCTTCGGTAGGCTGCAAATCGCCCTTCCACTTACCAAGTCGAGGAGGCGACATTAATTCATCTTTCTCAACATCAACGAGGCTAATATCAAATATCCAGCTATCTCCGTAGTCATAGATATAAGCCAAACGGTCACCCTTCTGTTTAAAAAACTCACTGAGGTAAGTTTCACTACTATCATGGGTGCAATCCTCAACTAAACCTTCTTCCGCTATGCAAAGGCTGTCATCATACGGCTCTATGCCAAAGTTCCACATGTGTGAGTCATAAAAGCCATAAAGAGCTTGTATCACCTCATGAAGTTGGTCAAACGTAAACGACGACGGCACATACACCTCACGCCATACCGGCGGTTTTGATACTCCTCTCATCTGAACTTTCAGCTTGTATGTTAGTCCTTTGACCGGCTCTGACGACTTCTTCGATTTAGACTTAGACTTGGACTTACAGCTACTCTTCGTTCCATTTTCCAACAAAGATTGATGCAAATCATCCAATCTTGACGTCACATTATGGTATGCCTCGTACAGCATTTCATACTCTTTAGGCGTAAAGCCGCCTTCAATTAACTGCAAGACCGCTTCAACCATAACCTTTTCTTCCGGCGTGGTTGCCACACTATCAAACAGATTATCAAACAGATTATTATCTTTTTTCTTCTTAGCCATAAAGGTTAACTTGATAAGTAATACATTAGACCACAAAGATAAAGCATTTTTTTACAATTCACACAAACTAACTTAATAATTAACAATATTCTCAATCACAGCAGAAAGGCATTATTTAAAAAATTTGCTATAAAACGAAACAGAATTTAAAAGTGCTTCACACTGTGAATTTTTTTAACTACAACCAAGTTTGTATTATATTTTTTGCGTACTTTTGCGCACGAAAAACATAGAAATCTAATTTTAACTGCTTAAACGTATGTGTGGAATCGTAGGATATATCGGGACACTTCAAGCAAAAGATATCTTAATCGGAGGGCTGAAGCGTCTTGAATATCGTGGCTATGACAGTGCCGGGTTGGCACTCGTCAATAATGATGAACTTAATATTTGCAAGGCTGTTGGCAAGGTTGCTAACTTGGAACAAGAACTTCAGCGTATCAATGCTGCCGGCACTGTCGGCATAGCTCACACCCGCTGGGCTACACACGGCAAGCCCTCAACGACAAATTCGCATCCCCACCTCTCGCAATCAGGCCGCCTCGCAATCGTTCACAACGGCATCATTGAGAATTATGCCGTTATCAAAGAGCGTCTCGGCTCAATGGGCTTTACTTTTAAAAGTGAAACAGACACCGAAGTCCTCGTGCAACTCATCGAGTACTTCCAGCAAAAAGACAATCTCAGCCTGACTGACGCCGTACGCCGTGCTCTTAACGAAGTTATCGGCGCTTATGCTATCGCAGTCATTGACCGCGAACAGCCCGACGAAATTGTTGCCGCGCGTCTCAGTAGCCCCCTCGTCATCGGAATCGGCGAGAACTGCAACGACCTATTTATCGCCAGCGACGCGACACCCGTTGTCGAATACACTCGCAACATCCTTTACCTTAACGACGGCGAAATCGCCACGCTGAAACGCGGCGAAATGCCTCATATCGTAAACCTCAACAACGAATCTGTTGAGCCTACCGTTAAATATGTAGACATGAACATCGGCAGCCTCGAAAAAGGCGGCTACCCACACTTCATGCTCAAAGAAATCTTCGAGCAACCTCAAGCCATGCGCGACTGCATGCGCGGCAGATTGCTCGCCGACAAAAAAGAAATCGTACTCTCTGCCGTCAAAGACCACAAAGAAGCACTGCTGAAAGCCGACCGCTTCATCATCGTCTCTTGCGGCACTTCATGGCACGCAGGCCTTATCGGCAAACAACTCATCGAAGAATACTGCAAAATACCCGTTGTCGTCGAATACGCCTCTGAGTTCAGATATCGCAACCCCGTGATACGCCCCACCGATGTCGTTATCGCCGTATCTCAATCAGGCGAAACAGCCGACACTCTCGCCGCAATTAAACTCGCAAAAGACTGCGGCGCAACCGTTTTCGGCATCGTCAACGCCGTAGGCTCATCAATCGCACGCTCAACAGACACCGGCACATACATCCACGTCGGTCCGGAGATTGGCGTAGCCTCTACAAAAGCATTCACCGGACAAGTCCTCGTCTTCACTATGCTTGCTCTCGCTTTGGCTAAAGAAAAAGGCTCAATCGACGATGAACAATACCACAACGTAGTCCAAGAACTCGCAAACATCCCCGACAAGATGGAACAAGTTCTCAAAACCGAGCCACTGATCGCCGATATGTCACGCCAATACACCTATGCTCACAACTTCCTGTACATAGGTCGCGGATTCAACTACCCCGTAGCCTTAGAAGGCGCACTCAAGCTCAAAGAAATCAGCTACATCCATGCCGAAGGCTATCCCGCCGCTGAGATGAAACACGGTCCTATTGCCCTTATTGACTCTGAGATGCCCGTGGTCTGCATCGCAACACACCACCAACTCTACGAGAAAATCATCAGCAACATACAAGAAATCAAAAGCCGCAACGGTCGTATCTTCGCTATCCTCACAGAGAACGACGATGTAGTAAGCAAAATCGCTGACAGCTACGTTGAGATTCCACCGACACTATCATCTCTCGCTCCGCTGCTCACCGTCATACCGCTTCAAATACTCTCATACTATGTCGCAGTCTACAAAGGACTAAACGTAGACCGCCCTCGCAACCTCGCCAAAAGCGTAACCGTCGAATAAAGCAAACACACCACAACACAAAAGTCATGAAATCCGACCTAACACGCCGAATTTCATGACTTTTCATTTGCAATAACTTTACAAATTGAATTTTTTACAACAACACACTCATTATTATAGATAAATATTAGCTTGTTGATAAATATTTATTATCTTTGCCGCCGTAAATGGAAAACTGACAAAACAAAAGTCGATAAACTATGAACATAGCAGTATATTGCAGTGCTGCCGAAGGGCTAAGCTCAAACTGGCAAGAAGCAGCTCAAATGGTCGGACAATGGATAGGACGACACAACGCCACTTTAGTCTACGGAGGCGTTGACGCCGGACTTATGCGCGTCATAAGCCATGCCGTAAAAGAATACGGCGGCAATGTTGTCGGCATTATACCTACACGCCGCTTTCGCTCCATTTCAAAATACAACGACATCAACATCGCAACAACAGACCTAAACGACCGCAAAGCAAAACTGCAAATACTCGCTGACATATACATCGTACTACCCGGTGGATACGGCACTCTCGATGAATTTGCTTCAACATTCTCATACATCAACTTCACCGAACAAGCCGATAAACACATCATCATTTACAACCACGCACACCTCTATGACTACCTGCTGCAACAACTAAAACTAATGGTAGACAAAGGTCTCATGCGTCGCAAATGCCTCGACACAATACACGTCGCAGACACCACAGAACAACTAATCACAACACTCAACAATCTCACTACAGACAAAAATGACTAAAAGCAAAGTATATACACGCACCGGTGACACCGGCATGACATCACTCGTAGGCGGAAAACGCGTTGACAAAGACAGCGACCGCCTTAACGCCTACGGAACAGTTGACGAACTAAACTCATGGATAGGCCTAATCGCTACAGCAGACACACTCCCGGAAGGACAAAAAGAAATGCTCCTATTCATCCAAAACAAACTCTTTGACGTATGCTCAAGCCTCGCCACAGAGCCCGAAAGCAAATGGCAACCCACGCCGTTCCAAGCCGCAGACGTTGAACACATCGAACAAGCCATCGACAAACTCGACGAACAAATACCACCATTCAAATGCTTCATCCTCCCCGGAGGACACCCCGATGCCGCACGCACACACATTGCGCGCACCGTAGCTCGTCGTGCCGAAAGACTCATCATCACTCTTAACCGCAAATCACCCGTTGACCCTATACTCGCAAAATTCATCAACAGACTTAGCGACTACCTCTTCGTTTTAGCAAGAGCAATCAACATATCACAACAAGTTGATGAAATAATTTGGAAGAAAAGATGATAGAATAGAAAATATAACTATCTTTGCCGAAATTTTCAAAACTTAATATATTTAATTATGTATTGGACACTTGAATTAGCATCAAAACTCGAAGACGCACCCTGGCCTGCAACCAAGGACGAACTCATAGACTACGCAATGCGTAGCGGCGCCCCTCTTGAAGTAATCGAAAACCTCCAAGAAATCGAAGACGAAGGCGAAGCCTACGAAAGCATCGAAGACATCTGGCCCGACTACCCCTCAAAAGAAGATTTTCTGTTCAATGAGGATGAGTATTAAGCCTCTTGTTTTGACTTAAAAGACTTATAACCGGCGAGATAAACAGCCCAAATCTGTTTATCTCGCCGGTGTTTTGTCCAAAACTATCCCTCTATCATATTACACGCCTTCCAACAACGGTCAGCGCGAAGCAGTTGTGTTCAAAGGCTACCAGCCTTTGCAATATCCCTACGGCGCAAAATTAATTGCTCGCACAAAATAAGCACAAAATAATCACAACAATTTGCTGATTTATATTGTTATTTTCGTTATTTTTGCAAGCACCTTAGATTTGCAGCGGCAAACCGAAAGTGAAATAGAATTGGTAAATTTGCAGTGAAAAAAATAAATATTGAAAGAAAGGAAAGCAAAGAGTGAACCATTTTGCAGCAAGGGTAAGACCCGTGTTCATATTAGGACTCTCTGCCTTTCCCGTCCTGAGACCTGTATAAGAATAT
>CAYYAA010000036.1:0-19700 GCA_964469875.1 uncultured Bacteroides sp. | reverse complement strand
TGCCTGACCTGCGTGTCTATTGTGATTAGTCGATTTCGATGAGGTGGTCGCGCTCAAAGTCATGGATGGCGCGCGTGCCGATAACGCTGTCCCATTGCATCGGCGAGATGCCGTTGCCCGGGCGTTTGACGGTGATATTCTCTTCTGTCAATATTTCGCCGGCTTTGATATCGCGTGCTGCCACTATGCTCTTGCGAGCTACTTCGATGTTGGGACGCTCACTGTCGGTGACAACTTTCTCGCCGCTGCCGAGCGCCTTCTCAATATCGCGGATTGCTTTAACCATAGCTTTCAGCTCTTCAGGCTCGAGTGAGGCTCTGTGGTCAGGACCTGGCAGTGTCTTGTCGAGGGTGAAATGTTTCTCTATGATGCACGCTCCCATTGCGGCTGCGGCTATAGGCACGGTGATGCCTACGGTGTGGTCGCTGTAGCCTACTCCGCCACATTCAAATTCGACATCAAGCGTATGCATCGCTTTGAGATTTACTGCCTCAAATGGAGTGGGGTATTGTGTCGTGCAATGCAGCAAGTAAATATCTCCATAGTGAATGCCGTTGTCCTCAAGTATCCTTACTGCCGTTTTAACTTCGTCAAGCGTTGACATACCTGTCGAGAGTATCACGCTGCCGCCAAGTCGCGCTATCTTGCGCAGGTAGGGCAGGTTTGTGATTTCGCCCGAAGGTATCTTCCAATAGTCCATCTTGAGCTCATGAAGGCAGTCTATTGACACAAGGTCAAACGGTGTACTCATAAAGCCAATGCCTACCTCATCGCATAGCGCTTTAAGTCCGGCATAGTCTGATAGCGGCAAGTGGATGGCGCGGCACATCTCGAGCTGACTTTGCTCTGTACCGGTTGTCTCTTTTTGATACTCCGCTTTGGGCGCAATATCGCTGATGACAAGCTCAGGCACGGCAGTTTGAAATTTCACGTAGTCTGCGCCGGCTTCTTTTGCCGCGTACACCATCTTGCGTGCAAGTTCAAGGTCGCCGTTGTGGTTAACTCCGGCTTCAGCGATGATTGTGATATGTTTGTTCTTAAAATATTTCTCAAAAATACTTTCCATGCTATTATTTATTGTGGAAAATTACACTTTCCATATATCTTACGAGCTCAACTCCGGCTTCGGCATTAACTAATTTAACATCATTGCCTGCCGCCTCATTGAGAATCAGTAGCGGTATGTCTGCACCTGCCGCTACCGAGCATACTGCGCCACCGCCAAGGCGTGGATTGATTTCCATTATCATATACTTGTCGGTGTCAAGGTCTCGTATAACCTGAACAGTCACGGCACCTCTCAATCCTAACGCACGAAGTGCGTTCGTCGTGAGTTCGGTGATTGCTCCATTGTCAACGGTTATAGTGTGTGAGACTTCGCCGCCTATGACTTCGATGCGTTTACGCGCTGATAGTGCGAGTATTTGACCTTGATTAACTGTAACATAGCAATCAACCGTGTATTCCTCGCGGTTGTCAATGCGTTCTTGTATCAGATAATCATCTCTTTTAGCGAGAATGGCGTCAAGTTCGTCAGGCGTGTCAATGCTGACAATACCTTTAGATGCCGAGCCTTTGCGTGGCTTTGCTATCAAACGTGAGCAGGGGTCGCCGACCTTGTAGGTGCGTGGTATCGGCAAACTCCACTTCTCAAACAGACGCGCAGCCTCAACTTTGTCAAACATACTTGACGCTGATTCGGGTGAGCCTGTCGGAACAAATACTCCGGCTTCAGCATAGCGTTCCACAAACTTAGCGGCAACGCCGACAGCTTGGTCTACAAAGGGTATCATCACGTTGATGCCATATTGCTTAACGACCGTCAGCAAGTGCTCATATATGTCATCATCACGCCAACGCTTGCCGATAATGACCTCTCCACAGCTTGCAATAGGCACGTGGGCATCCAACTCATAGCTGTAGATTTTGGCTTCAGCATCAAGCGTCTCTGCCGCTTTCTGAAACATCCGAGCCATGGTGACACGTTTGGCTCCCCCTAAAAATAATATGTTGAATTGCTTCATCTTGATAGTCTTAGCGGTTATATTCAAACGGCTTATAGTGAGCGAGGTTGTGCGCATCTGTAAACCATTCGATGGTGCGGCGCAAGCCTTCTTCTATCGTGACTTGCGGACGCCATGAGGTCAGCGTGGTAATGACTGTATTGTCACCGCAAAGTCGGCGAACTTCGCTCTTTGACGGACGCAAACGTGCCGGGTCTACAACATAACGCACATCTTTACCCATCAATTTGGCAATAAGTTCGAGTGTGTCTGCCATGCTGATTTCTGTGCCGGTTGCGATGTTGATGTCACGACCTTCGATGCCCTCAGTTTCAGCGAGCGCGAGGAAGCCGCGGCATGTGTCTTCGACAAAGTTGAAGTCGCGCGTCGGTGTCAAGTCTCCGACCTTAATCTCTGTCGCTCCTGCTGCTATCTGGCTGATGATTGTTGGTATGATAGCACGTGCACTCTGGCGAGGTCCATAGGTGTTAAACGGTCGTGCTATGACAACGGGCAACTCAAATGCGTTGTAGAAACTCAACGCTATCGCATCAGCTCCAATCTTTGTGGCCGAGTAGGGCGACTGTGGCTGACGAGGATGCTTCTCATCAATGGGCACGTATTGTGCTGTGCCGTAAACTTCGCTCGTCGATGTCACTACGATACGGTCAACGCCCGCGTCTTTAGCTGCTTGACACATATTGAGCGTGCCTTTGATATTGGTGTCTACATAGCTGTCAGGAGCAATGTAGCTGTATGGTATGGCAATGAGTGCAGCAAGGTGAAAGACTGTTGAACATCCTTTCGTGATTTCGCGGCAGAAGTTGGGGTCTCGAACATCTCCGCTAACGACTTCGAGTCGTGAGTGATTATTGCCTTCGAGCCATCCGCGTGAATTGAATGAGTTATATTGTGAGAGTGCTCTGACACTATAGCCTTCAGATAGCAGTAAATCGACAAGGTGAGAGCCGATAAAGCCGTCAGCTCCTGTAACGAGTACCGGTCTTGTTTTGTCTATCATAAGAGTTAATATGTTTTAGTAAGGATATAATAAAAAACGTCACCATCTCGGTTTGTCCATGTCAGCTCCATGTGGCGCGACTTTTTAGTGACGTATGTTAATTCTACAATTTCGTTCTTGGGAAAACCTATCCACGTCGGCGCGAGATACGGCCCTTCTCCGGCGGCATTTACGTCGTCTGAGTGTGTGAAGTTGAGCAGCAGTTGACCGTCCGATTCTTCCCATGTGCCGTAGTGTGAGACATATTGATAGTGGTCTGCTACTTGTTGAACATTGATGATCGTGTTTTGGAAACTCCAGAAGGTGTCATCTGACTTAAAGGTCTTTGGCGTCTCGCCGTTGACGGTCATAGATGTTAATGCCCATGTGCCGAACAGCGAACCGATATACCCATTGTTTTGTGTGCAGGCAGTGCATACTGTCAGCAACAAAATGTATAGCAATGTATATGTCGAGCGGAGTTTCTTCATTTTACTTTGTTATTGGAAGTTGACCTGTATATTTAACGGAGAATAATGCTCCAATATTGTTTCCGCGCAAACTTCCTGCGTCTTTAGCAGCTTGCACCTTGAAACTGAGTCCTTGCAGAACACGGTCGGCGTGCCAATTGGCTTCAACCAAAACAGAGCCGTCTGAATAGCGTTTGGCGTTGGCAATACGCCCGGTTCCCCATGCCCATTGTCCTTCACACATGATGCGATATTCTACCTCATTGGTGATATTGCCTGAAACACCAAGGTGAAATCCTCGGCTGCGATTGTGCTTATAGCCTGTATATCCGTCTGTGTTATATAAAGGGGATAGCAGGAACGGCGTGCCTATGGACATACCATAATGTGCATATGAGCCATACACGTCATTATTATAGTAATTGTCACCGCCTGTTGCATGGTCGGTTATTGTCGTATTCTCGTAGTCATTTGGCGCCCAGTGGATTGGACCGCTTTGGTTGGTGAAATCAAGATATTCAGCAACTACAGCATTTACAAGTCCTCGCCTTGCCCATTTAAACTCCAAACCATATATGCCGTCAAAACCGTTTTGACGTCCGATGCCAGAGCCGTCTTCCCACGGCCCTTCAAAATAGAATATGGCTTCGTTGCCGTTTTTTAGCTTATAGCGCGCTTTCAAATCCCAAGAGCCGAGAGTATTGCCCTTGTAGTAGCCTTCACCGTTGCCCAAGGTCGGAAATAACATATCCCAAATATCACTTATGTGAAATTTGTGTAGTGATGACCTCCTTAGTTTACCGTATGAATAGTAGTCTGTATATCCGCCAAATTGACCCGCAGCTTGCATACCAACAGTGACTGACAGCGGCTTATTCGGGTTGGTGCGGAAGTGACAATACTTATATGTATAGAGTATGTTCTGAGGAATTAAATAACTGTAGTGGTTATATTGTAACTTATTAAAACCACTGTCAGCAAATTTGCCATACTTCAACTCCAAATCGACTTGAACCCATCCGTTTGTATATGGTATGTCTTGGAAGTCTATAAAGCCAAAACTTACACCGGGTATAGGTCTGGCGTTGTTGCTGATAACAAATTCGCCGCTTGACAGCTTGTCATCAACAATCAATGCCTTGTGCTCTTTCATGCCGACAAGAAAATGCAAACAGCGATATTTAGCTTCGCCCCAAAGTTGTTGAAGTCGGAGCGCATTTGGCTTAATGGATTGTGTAAACCATCCATCTGTTTCGTTATATGAATCATAGTATGCTGACGCAGCGTCATGTGCAAGCACTTCTACTCCTGCACTCCAACTGAACTTTTGCTGTGCGTCTAATGGCTTTGATAGCGAGATGTCGGCTGTAATACTATTCTTCTGAGTGAATTTCCCACCTTGCCATGAACCAATCATGTACGGCGCAAAATCCCCTGACGATGTGTTGGCAACAATGCTTGCTTCATAGTCAAGCTCTGAATCAAAGGCATAACTTTGCAAACCAACGATAGACAGCGTTAGAAATATTATATTCTTAATCTTCATATTGTGGCTCTCGTTAATGTTGCAAAGTTACTGATTTTTTGCCACATTTCGATGTTTAATGTAGTAAAAGACAGCCGCGTCATATTAATTGGCTGATGTGTCTCCCTCTAAGATGCCGTCATCACTGTCTGTGTCGGTGTCTGTCGGCTTTAATAGGTCTATTGCAAAGTCAAGCATAGTGTCTACTCCGTCAAGTGCCAACACCGGGTCAAGATCTATCTCGCAGCCCTCGGTAGGTGTGACACCCATCTCGGTGCTTTCTCCATTGGGGTCAAGGATGATGCACGATGACATCCTGACTGCCCACCCGTTTGGCAACTCTGATGAATATGGCATGCCTCCACCACCACCGGTCGTCGCTCCAACTATGGTGATACGTGGCAACGTCTTCATGATTGACACGAAATTATTTGCCGCACTATATGTACTGCGATTGGTCAGCACAACAACTTTGCGCAACCAGCGAACGTGCTTATATGCCGGGTCATAGCTATATGCGTATGGCTCTGAGAACTCATTGTGTCCCTTCCCCGTCTTGTGACTGATATATCCCGCACATATCGGCTCTTCAAGAAAACGGCTGACTATGGTCTCTACATTATCCATATCGCCACCTCCGTTGTCTCTAACGTCTATAATCAATCCGTTGCAGTCACGCATTGACAGTAGCGCAACGTCAAGCGTTGATTCTCCTATGCCGTATGAAAATGACGGATAACGGATATATCCGACCTTGGCATCTTCAAAAATATAATATTTCAGCACTCCGACGGTCTTATAGTCAAAGTTTAAATAATATTGCTCGACAAGTCGCTGGTCATAGTCCTGAGGATAGTCTGACCACCATTTGCGATAGTATGACGTATTGAAATATGATACAAGGTTAACATGACCGTCTTGCAGCTCATTGAGCATCTCGGCACACACATCAAACAAGTCGCTCTGTTTCATGCCGTCCGTTATGCGTGGCCGATAAACATTATATATCGAATCCCAGTCAATGCCTTTCTCTTTGAAGAAACAATAGTGCTGGTCTACTGTAGACCACAAGGTCTCAAAATTGCCGACAGCATCGTTATCCCATTCGTCAACGCTATGACAAGCTGAGAGCGATAACAGTAAGATTATGCCTGAAAGTATGCGGTTTAACATGGAAAGCTGTTCATGAAGGGGTTAGTAGAGTGCTGAGATGATTTTGGCTTGGTCGAGATTGCGTCGATGACCGTAGTCAAGTGACAACCATTCGCTGACAATGCCAATTACAAATTGATGCGTCGTGCGGTTCGCGACTATGTCGTTTGCCTTGGAAGAGAAGATGTTACACTGATAGCCTATACGCAGGGTCGTAGCGCCAAAGTGCATATCGGCTGTCAGCAGATTGTTGAGACGAAAGTAGTTACCGGGGTATGCGGCGTGTATCAGTCCGCTGTGATTACCGAGATATATCTCATAATATAACTCACCATAATCAGGCGCAAAGAATACTCCCGTCAATGGCAGGTCTGCCATATAGCGAAAGGTCACGGGCATTCGCCCTATTTTATGTCGATAAGCAACTTCTCCAACAGCTCCTATTGTCCATGACGCTTTGGCTGCTACCGGATTGTTGCTGTTGCGCTTCAAGTAATCAGCACCGAGGTCAAGGCCGGTAATACCGCCGATGAGCAACTGCCAATCTGATGATAGCCGCAGGCGACGCATCATGGCCCAATCGAGCTTGAAGTTCATGCTCCACATCTCTGAAATCTTTGCCGGACCAAGCAGGCGTCCGCCTTCGACTTGACCTTGTAGTTGCATGACCCATTTCTCAGGACTGAATTTCATCGCTTGCATACGCTCAAAACGCAGCGAGACATCCCAGCCGGTGTACTTGAGCGGCGTGACGTATGTGTTGTTGATACCTTGTGACCCTACGCCGACTGTGTAGGCGGCAAGAACGGGGCGCAGCGGCTTAACGTGGTCGCTGTCACCGAGCTCGGCGGCGTAAACTCGCATACCGAAGGCAGAGAGTGTGAGGAGTAGCAGTGCGGCGAGTTTAAGTCTTTTCATATTGTGAACGAGTTTAGAATATTCGTTGCTGTCCGGTTATCTCATCGCGTATTTCATCATCTGAGCGCTCAGGCTCAATTTCAGAATCATCGTCTGCCTGTAATTCTTGTGTCGCGTCATCTTCGAGGGTAGCCTCATCTTCGTCATAGCTCTCCGGCATAGGCTTAGGCTCAAGCTCGATAATTCGCTCAACGTCAAAGTTAGTGACACGCTTGCCTTTGGCTTTAAACGATTTGACACCGATAAATTCTTCAGCATCAATAGTCATTGGCTCTCTTACCGAATCATGACCGCCGAAGGTAACCTCAAACATTGGTCCGACTTGATCTGAAAGGATAATAAGTGTCGATTTCTCATTCTCACCGAGGAAGCGCTGTTTGCGCGATGACGCTTCAAATACAAAGCGTTTGATATAGGGATATCCTTGGTCTGCATCGTTGAGAACGGCTGTCCATACATGATTAGGACGGAATTTCTCAATGCGCAAGATATTGTCTTCATAGTGGTTGGTAGCCTCAAAACTTGACGTGTAATATTCTCCGTTTTTCAAAATTACCAACACGAGGTCATGAGCTTGAAACTCGCCGAGGTATGTGCCGCGTCCGTCATAGTTGAGACGTTGTACATCGTGGTCAAACCATACATCGCGACCTCCGAGTGTCGATGCCCCTCGCTCTTTGAGCGCAAAGCGGTGAACTTCATTCTTGGTGACAAGGTTGCCTTGTGCTCCGCGACCTTTGATGGCGAGCTTTGAAAAGTCAACGTCAAATTGCAAAACTTTAAGTCGCAACTTCGGCTTGAGCGTCACCTTCACTGTCTCTGCCTCACCGTTGGGATTAGCACTGAACCACGTGATGCGTGTGCCGGGAAGTCCCGGGGTCAGGTTATACTCGCGGTCACGTGTGAGACCGGTCACGGCAAATCGCTTCATATAATAAACGCCGCCCTTGCCGTTCTGATAAATGACATTATATATCGTGCGTGTATCGTTGCGCTTAAAGACGTTGATATGGATAACATTCTTGTCAACAAAAAGTTTCTCCTGCACTTTGACAATCTTATAGCGACCATCTTTATAGAAGATAATAATATCATCAAGCAACGAACAGTTGCAGACAAATTCATCCTTCTTCAGTGATGTGCCGATGAAGCCCTCTTCACGATTGATATAAAGTTTCTCGTTTGCCTCGGCTACCGTTGCCGCTTGGATATTATCAAACCCTCTTATGACTGTATGACGAGGATATGCGTGTCCATATTTCTCCTTGAGCGTTTCATACCAGTTGATAGTGAAGTCTACGATGTGGTTGAGGTGGTCCATTACCTCTGCAATGCGCTCATTGAGTGTCTTTATCAAGTTGTCTGCCTCATCTGCATTAAAGCGTAGGATACGTTTCATCTTGATTTCAAGCAACTTGACAATGTCATCGCGAGTGATTTCGCGCGTAAATTGGGGCTTGTACGGAGTTAAGCGGTCATCAATGTGCTCTATGGCTGCATCAACCGTCGGCGCTTCTTCGTATTCTTTATCCTTGTAGATGCGTTGCTCAATGAATATCTTTTCGAGTGATGCAAAAAGTAGCTGCTCGCGAAGTTCATCAAGCTGTATCTTCAACTCTGATTCCAAGATGTGTTGTGTTGTGTCAACACTGTGACGTAACACATCGCTCACGCCGAGGAACTGCGGCTGACGGTCTGCGATAACGCAGCAGTTTGGTGATATGCTGACCTCACAATCTGTGAAAGCATAAAGCGCATCAATCGCTTTATCACTTGATGTGCCTGGCAGGAGATGCACCAAGATTAGCGCTGTCTCGGCTGTGTTATCATCAACCTTGCGGATTTTGATTTTGCCTTTCTCAAAGGCCTTCAGTATAGAGTCAATAACCGCGCCTGTCGTCCTGCCGAAAGGTATTTCGGTGATAGCGAGTGTGCGATTGTCGATTTTTTCTATCTTTGCACGGACGCGTACTGCTCCGCCACGGCGGCCATCGGCATATTTTGATACGTCAATAAAACCTCCGGTTACAAAGTCAGGATACAACTCAAAATCTTCACCGCGAAGATAAGCGACAGCCGCGTCTATGATTTCATTGAAATTGTGTGGCAGTATCTTTGACGATAGACCGACAGCGATACCCTCTGCTCCTTGTGCCAAAAGTAGCGGAAACTTCGCCGGAAGTGTGACAGGCTCTTTCTTGCGCCCGTCATAGCTCATTGTCCACTCCGTAACCTTCGGATTGTATAGCGTTTCGAGCGCAAATGTTGACAGTCGAGCTTCGATATAACGTCCTGCCGCTGCTGATGCTCCGGTCAAGATATTTCCCCAGTTCCCTTGTGTCTCTACCAACAAGTCTTTTTGACCGAGTTGCACGAGCGCATCATTGATTGATGCGTCACCGTGGGGGTGATATTGCATCGTGTTACCAACAATGTTGGCTACCTTGTTAAAACGACCGTCATCAAGCGTTTTCATGGAGTGCAAAATGCGTCGCTGTACGGGCTTCAGTCCGTCATCAATATGCGGCACTGCGCGCTCAAGGATAACATAAGACGCATATTCCAAAAACCAGTTTTGGTACATGCCTCTCAGTTGATGCTTGACCACGTCTTTTGCATCTGTATAAGGTTTGTTGTTCTTAGCATTTTGCTCATCCTCATGATTTTGCATCTCTTGAGGTGAGTCTGTGTTTATATCGTCGCTCATTTATTGTCAGAATAAGTTTATAGGACTGTTTCCTACAAAATTACTAATTTTTATCAATAAGGTGTTTAAATTCTTTGGATTTATTTTATTAACTGAACACTTTGTCGTTCTGGATAACGTCTGCCAATGCTCGGCTGTGACGCTCAAAATCTCGTGACGTCAAATAGGCATTTATCGACTCTACGTGCTTCATATTGTGCAGGTCTGTGCCTACAAAGTCAACCAAATTCGCTTCTATAAGATGCTCCGCTACTTGCTTCTCGGTCTTGCCGTAATAGCCTGAGAGGCTGAGCAGGTTGATTTGAAAATTTAGCCCTGCATTATGAAGCGCACGATAGCGGTCGCTGTTGCCGTAATAATAGTGATAGCGCTCGGGATGTGCCAAAATTGGACGGTAGCCCTTCAACTGAAGATCAAATACAAGCTGGTCAAGGTCCCACGGCTCTTGCACAAATGCGTTCTCTATCAACAAATATGAATTAGGGTAGGGCATCAAATTACCTGCCTCAAGCTGCGATTTAAAAAAGTCATCAATGCGATATTCGGCTGAGTGTGAAAAGTCTATCATATTACTGCGGCGTTGTAGCTCCTCGCTCAACTTTACCATGGCGTATGCTATCGTCTCCGGCGTATTCTCAAATGTTATTTGTGTAACGTGTGGTGATGCGATAATGCGCTCAATGCCCCAATCCTGCATATATTCAATGAGGTCTACCGACTCTCGTGCATCCGCTGCCCCATCATCAACTCCCGGTACGACGTGGCAGTGTATATCTGTCTTAAACCACAACTTACCCGGAGTCTTTGCTTTTTTGAAGAAATTAAACATTATATTTCTGTGTGATTAGATTCTGTATTTTAATTCTTTAAGAACAAAAAAGCATCAATATCGGTTACTTTAAATCATTACCTTTCCTTTTTCGCCTTAAATTCTTAGTCTACAAAATTAATCATTATTTTCCGTAACTTTAGACTTGGAAATGCTCTAAATAAGAAAAAGCAAAAATTTTTTACAAAAAATTAGATATATTTTTCTTTAATCAGAAATAAAGTCTTATATTTGCCGCTGTTACATAGCATTTATAAGAATGATAATCCTATAAACTCTATACTTAATGGAAAAACGAAAATTAAAAATCCGCGACCTCACACTCCGTGACGGTCAGCAATCTCTCTTCGCTACTCGTTTGAGTCAAGCTGAAATCGACAAATTGTTACCTTTCTATGTTAACGCCGGCTTCTATATTATGGAAGTTTGGGGCGGCGCAGTGCCCGACTCTGTGATGCGTTATCTTGATGAATCTCCATGGAATCGCTTGCGCAGTGTATCTCAAGCTATCAATGGCAAATCTTTGCTCTCTGCCCTCTCTCGTGGGCGTAACCTCTTCGGATACGTCCCTTATCCCGACTACGTTCTCGAAGGCTTCTACAAAGAGGCTATCAAAAACGGCCTTAACGTAATGCGTATCTTTGACGCTCTCAATGATATTGACAATGTTAAGGAATCAATCCGCTTGATTAACGAGCTTGGTGGCATCGCCGATGGCGCTGTCTGCTACACTGTTGACCCAAAAAGTGCTGAAGCTAATGCTGAAGCTGAGAAACCCGGATTCTTCGCTCGTCTGTTCGGCAAGAAAGCTGCCGCTGCTCCTGAACCTAAGAAGATTTTCACCGATGAATATTTTGTCAACAAGGCTAAAGAAATGGAAGCCTTGGGCGCTAAAATCATCACCCTCAAAGATATGGCAGGCCTCGTAAACCCATTACGCGCTGCCTCTATAATCTCTAAACTCAAAGCCGCACTCAAAGTCCCCGTTGACTTCCACACTCACTGTACACCCGGTTACGGCCTCGCTTCAGGCGTAATGGCGATACTTAACGGCGTTGACATCCTCGACACCAACATCTGGTGGTTCGGCGGCGGATCTGCTGCTCCGGCTATTGAGCTCATCTACATCTTCTGTAAAAAACTCGGCGTTGAAGTCGATGTTAATATGGAAGCTGTTGGCGAAATTCACAAACACCTCCTCGGCGCACGCGAGAGCCTGAAAGCATTCGACCTCAATGCTAAACCTAAAGACTTCGACCCGCTTCACGATACTCTACCAGCCGAAATTGATGCCGAATTTGACCGCGCTATTGCTGCCGCACAAGTCCTTGACGAAGCAACATTACTTGACGCTTGTCACCGCATCGAACAATACTTCGGATTTCCAAAACCTAACGAGCTCGTTAAAAATGCTGAAGTCCCCGGCGGTATGTACTCAAACATGGTCGCTCAACTCAAATCACTCCACGCTGAAGACCTCTTGGATGACGCCATGAAGCTCATCCCGATGGTTCGCCGCGATGCCGGTCTCGTACCTTTGGTAACGCCTACGAGTCAAATTGTTGGCTCACAGGCTGTTAGTGTTGCACTTGACCGTCGCAAAGGCAATCCCGACTATACAACCAAGTCTAACCAATTCATCTCTTTGGTGAAAGGCGAATATGGCAAAACTCCGGTCGCTGTTGACCCGGCTTTCCGCGAGAAAGTCACCGGCAGCCCAATCGAGAAACCTTACGACGTATCTTCTTACAAACGCCCGGAGAACCCCGTGCTACCTGACCTCGGTGGCGTGAAACTCGCTGCTAACCGCGAAGAGGAACTCTTGCTCGAACTCCTACCAAGCGTTGCCAACGGTTTCCTTCGCAAACGCCGCACTGAGGAATACGCTGCTGCTCAAGCTGCCGCTGCTCCCGCCGCACAAGCCGCTGCTGATGATGCTAAAGCCGAAGAACCTATCACCGGCGAAACTGTCTCTGCTCCTATGGGCGGTCGCATCATAACAGTCAATGTTAAAGCCGGTCAACAAGTCAAAGCCGGTCAAATCCTCCTCGTATATGAGGCTATGAAGATGGAAAATGACGTAACAGCATCAAAAGACGCCACTATCAAACGCGTGTTTGTTAAACCCGACGACGTGGTATCTGCCGATGAAGTTATGATTGAATTTGAATAAAATAGTTTGTTTCTTTGTTCATGTTAGAAGCCTGTCGAGATTCGTCCCGGCGGGCTTTTTTCTGAACATATAAGGTATATACGCCAACCCCTCCTTACTTGACAAACAACTCCGCTATAAAGTCTGTCATATTTAGCAATATGACAACAAGAAACACCAATGCGACCGTCAACTCACCCCAACATTTTTGCCGTATAGCGGCGATACTCTGACCGATAAACACAATCAAAAGTGACCCGATAAGTGCCGGCTTACACCATGCTAATATATCAACCTTAATGCCAAACCACTGTTCAAGCAAATTCACGTTAAACCACAAATAGCACATCTCCAACACGACAACAATCGCCATTGGAGTGAACAACCAATACAACTTACTTTGCGTCTTTGAATCAATCCTTTTCATCATTCCTTGCTTTATAAATCATCCCCGCCTCCAATCAGTTAACGTGCGAGTCTCCGTTGAATAGTTCGTGTAGACTTTGAGCGTATTCACTATAACAATACGAGGAGCATGACGATAGTCCAACTCCCCGTATTATATAGATTTAACTGCTCTTAGTTTTGGTTCGCACCGTGGCAGTTTTTGTATTTCTTACCTGAACCGCAGGGGCAAGGATCGTTGCGACCAATGCGTGGTCCCGCATGTACCGGCATTGTGCGCTCGCGCTCGCCTTGCTGTTGCGATGCAGCTTGACGTTGAGCTTCCTCTCCCGGAAGACTTGCCTTTGTTGCCTTGTAATTATAACGATGGGGCATCTCAGGCGCAGCTTGTTTCACCTCTGGTTGGGGTTTGGGACGCGGAGCGGGTGCTTCTGCGTTTTGCTCAGGCTGCTGTTGCTGCTGTTGTTGTGGCTCTTGTTGGCGTACGGGAATTTGTCCGCGCATCAAGGCTGACATCGTTTTTACGTTCAACTCGTTGAGCATATTCTCAAAGAGGTGGAATGACTCAACCTTGTAGATTACCAACGGGTCTTTTTGTTCGTATGACGCATTTTGTACTGATTGACGCAATTGGTCGAGCTCGCGGAGGTGCTCTTTCCAAAGCTCATCAATGGTCACGAGCAACAAGCCTTTTTGCCATTCTTTGACGATAGAGCGGCACTTGGTGTCGTAAGCCTCTTGAAGCTCAATGCGCAAGTTGAACATACGCTTGCCATCGGTGATTGGCACGATGATTTTGCCACGATATTCGTTGTTCTCAATAATATTTGAGATAACCGGCATCGCGATTTCGCAGATGCGCTCGCTCTTGCGGTTAAGAGCTTCTACGGCAGCAGCGTGTATCTTGTCGATAACCTCTTCCTTAGAAAGGTTGCGGAACTCTTCTTCAGTGAAAGGTGCCTCAATTGTCAAGACTTTTAACAACTCCAACGACAAGTCAGCATAGCTGTTAGGCTGGTCATAGGTGTTGGCAATGTTCTCTACGGTGTCATATAGCATATTGGCAATGTCAATGCCGATACGTTCTCCGACGAGAGCGTGGTGGCGGCGTGTATAGATATACGTACGCTGCTTATTCATCACGTCATCATATTCGAGTAGGCGCTTACGGATACCGAAGTTGTTTTCCTCTACACGCTTCTGCGCTTTCTCGATGGCATTCGTTACCATCTTGTGCTCTATCATTTCGCCTTCTTGCAAGCCAAATGTGTCGAGCATCTTCATCACGCGGTCTGTCGCGAACAAACGCATCAATTGGTCTTCAAATGATACGTAGAACACTGATGAACCCGGGTCGCCTTGACGTCCGGCACGACCACGAAGCTGACGGTCTACACGACGAGACTCGTGGCGCTCCGTACCGATAATCGCCAAACCTCCGGCTGCCTTAACTTCCGGTGTCAACTTGATATCCGTACCACGACCTGCCATGTTGGTGGCTATGGTGACTGTGCCAGCGCGACCTGCGAGTGCCACGATTTCTGCCTCGCGTTGGTGCAACTTAGCATTGAGGACATTGTGCTTGATGCCGCGCATGGTGAGCATCTTGCTGAGCAATTCTGAAATCTCGACAGATGTTGTGCCGACCAAGACAGGTCGTCCTTCTCCTACGAGTCGAACGATTTCTTCGATGACTGCCTTGTACTTCTCTTTCTTGGTCTTGTACACGCGGTCATTCATATCTATACGTGCCACTGGACGGTTTGTCGGAATAGTGACAACATCGAGTTTGTAGATATCCCAAAGCTCGCCTGCCTCTGTCTCGGCTGTACCGGTCATACCCGCGAGTTTGTGGTACATACGGAAGTAGTTCTGCAAGGTGATAGTTGCGAAGGTTTGTGTCGCTGCTTCAACCTTAACGCCTTCCTTAGCCTCGATTGCTTGGTGAAGTCCGTCGCTATAACGACGACCTTCCATGATACGTCCCGTTTGCTCATCGACAATCTTGATTTTGTTATTGTCAATGACATATTCAACGTCTTTTTCAAACAATGTATATGCTTTGAGCAACTGGCTGACGGTGTGAACGCGCTCTGCTTTGATAGCATAGTTCTGCATCAACTCATCTTTGCGCTCCTGACGCTCAACAGCATCGGGAATGTGCTCAAGCTCTGACAATTGAGCTGCAATATCGGGCAATACAAAGAATTGCGGGTCTTCGATTTTGCCTGTAAGCTCATCAAGACCTTTATCGGTGAGCTCGACGCTACGGTTCTTTTCGTCAATAACGAAGTATAGCGGGTCGGTCACGATTGGCATCTCGCGAGCGTTATCTTGGAGATAGTGCGCCTCGGTTTCGAGCAGGATGTTCTTCATGCCCTCTTGTGAGAGGAACTTGATGAGCGCACCGTTCTTTGGCAGACCTTTGTAGGCGCGGAACAAAAGAAGTGCACCTTCTTTTTGCTCTTCCTTATTGCTTGATGCAAGTTTCGTACGTGCATCAGCGAGTATCTTAGTGACAAGGCGGCGTTGTGCTGTTACCACCTTTTCAACATTTGATTTATATTCGTCAAAATATTGGTCATCACCCTTGGGCACAGGACCTGATATAATCAACGGTGTACGTGCATCGTCAATCAACACAGAGTCAACCTCATCGACAATAGCATAGTAGTGCTTGCGTTGCACCATATCTTGTGGAGACATCGCCATATTATCGCGCAGGTAGTCAAAACCAAATTCGTTGTTCGTACCAAATGTGATATCACATTCATATGCCTTGCGACGTGCAGGCGTGTTCGGCTCATGCTTGTCGATACAGTCTACGGTTGAACCGTGGAACATATACAACGGTCCCATCCATTCTGAGTCACGTTTTGACAAGTAATCGTTGACGGTTACAACGTGAACACCACGTTTAGAAAGTGAACGCAAGAACACAGGCAGCGTTGCAACGAGGGTCTTACCTTCACCGGTCGCCATCTCTGCGATTTTGCCTTGGTGAAGTGTGATACCACCGATGAGCTGTACGTCATAGTGAACCATATCCCATGTGATTTCGTTGCCACCGGCAAGCCAGTGGTTGCGCCAGATGGCTTTGTCGCCGTCAATTGTTACGAAATCTCGTCCTTGTGCCGCAAGTTCACGGTCAAGAGCAGTTGCTGTCACTTCGATAAACTCGTTGTGCGCAAAACGTGCCGCTGTCTCGCGCAATGTCGCGAAAACTATTGGCAAGTTCTCGTTGAGCTGATCTTCGATGTTGTCGATGATGCTCTTTTCATGCTTATCAATCTCGTCCCAAATCGGTTGACGATCTTCATAGGGAAGCGTTTCAACTTTAACCTTGAGCTCGGCGATTTTAGCCTCATCATCGGCTGTCGCTGCTGCGATTTTTGCGCGTACTTCGTTGATACGTTCACGCAGTTGGTCGTTAGTCAGACCTTCAAGCTCCGGTCCGAGAGCCTTGATTTGATTTACTATCGGCTGTATTGCTTTCAAGTCTCGCTGAGACTTGCTGCCGAAGATTTTGCTTAATATATTTACGAATGACATAACAATGTATGTATCTAATTTTGCTGTTATTATTATTGTTGAGGAGAACTGTCTCTCTATCAGATTGTATTCAGATAGCAAAGATACAAAAAATGTGCCAAATTAAGAAATATTACATTTTATCTTAATTGTAACGGCGCAGTGGCAGCAGCATTGGGCGACCGTATTCTCAGCAACCGTGTTACGGTCGGAGCTATGACACGTATATCTGTCGGTGTGTCTATGCGGCGCGGATTGACTTCAGGTGCCATGATGAACACCGGCGCTGTCGTCGCTACGCTGCGCTCTACCATTCGTATGCGTTTTGTCGTTGGTATTGTATTAAAGTCATCGACAATTTCCCACCCGGGAATAATGTCAATAACGATGTCGCCACTGTGGGCGATTGATGTGTTTCGTCTTAATGCTACCGCATTCTCTCCCGCTTTTCCGTCGATTATGTCATCAATGGTGAACGCTTGGCGTACTCCTGACATACGCGCTAAAAAGTCTGCCGCCTCAACGCGCAGCGAGCGCACGTCGATGTTGCGATCTTTGAGCAACTTCTGGTTGAAGTAAAATTGCTTGTTATGATAGGCTGTTACCCAATCGCCGTTGCCATGTATCGCAATAAGATACATATTGAGCAATGACATAGCTTTACGTGTCGAGAACTCGCCGTAGGGTATCTCCCAGCGCTCCTCATCTCGTCGTGTGCGAGAGCTTGCCGGTGTCGCTGCCAAGAATATAACAGCCCCGTTACTGCCGGCTGTGCGGTCTATGGTCGAGAATAATCGCTCAAGATTGCGGTCAAGTTTAATGTATGAATCAAGCAACTCAAAACGACTGTCTGATGTCTTGGCGTAGCTGTAGGGCTGGAGGTTGTAGGCAATGTTAACCATATCTGCACCCTCATGTTTGCCCAAATTGAGCGTCGTGATAAGCTCTGACGCAAGGTCCGTAACCTCGGTGTTGAGCATCGGCGACTCCATAAACATATGTATGCGCTGGTTGTTATTGCCGCGCGGGAACACATATTTAAATGAATAATGCTTCAAATGCTCCGGAATGGCAGGATAGTCTGACGCTGCCAACGATGGTGTCCAAACCATCGTGTCAAGACGCGATGTTAGCGGCTTTGCTCTGTTGCGCGATGCAACACACGCCGGCAGGTCTTTATAGAAAACAGTAGTCGCCCAATTGCCCGTCGTGCTGTTTATCCACAGACCGCAATTCGCCGAGTGACCAGCAAGGGCAATAGCCTGCTCAGGGTCGGCAGCAAGTGCATATACATTTGACGTGCCGTCTCCCGCTATGCGCAACTCATCAGCTATCGTGCTGACGGCTAATGCTCGCGGTGAATATGTTTCGTTGGTGAAGTTGCCTAATGTTTGGCTGTCATTAAAGATAGGAACAGTGCGGAACGCAACTCTGTCATAACTCTCTGCGCCCGGAACGCCCGACACTGACGGCGATGTGCCTGTCATGACCATTGCCGTTGCTGCTACTGCATCTACTGACGTGCCATAGTCGGCATTGCTAATCTCTACGCTATTGTTCATCAATCGGTTAAAACCTCCTGACGTGAACTTCGTGCGTAACAAATCGAGATATTCGCGCTCCAAACCATCAACCATGATGCCTACAACCAATCGCGGCTGCACCGCCTCCGCTGCGTGAGCCGGTATGCTCATCGTTACCATTGAGGCGATAAGCGCAAGCACTATGCGTGGCATTGGTGAAAGATCCTTTGACATTATCTTTTCTGTTGGTCGAGTTTATAGCGTATTATGTTGATATATGATGCTGAACGCATAAGACCTGCAAGCATCAGCGGAAAAAACGCCGCATTCGCAGACTGTGGCATGAAGTACCACGATAGCATTAACAGCAATACTGCCGCAAAGTTAGCTATTTGATAGTAATAAACGAGCGTCTTTCCCTTTTTTAACCAAATAAATATCGCAGGTATGAAACACAAGGGATTAAGCCACACATATAAATAATTAGGCGACGTCGCCTCATGTGTCGATACAAAAATCAAAAAACTAAGCAATAATCCCGCTATTCCATATATGCCAAACAGCACTGTGTCAAACCATTTGCTGACCTCTTTGCGCTTTTGGTCACGGTAACTTATCAACACGCTCAACACCAAGACCAAGCAGCAGACAAACATCGGCGAAAGCATGAACGCTGTCGGCGCTTCCACCGCTGCATCCTCCGGCACATCATAGTAGACAGTCGTGCGGCTGACTAAACGTGCGCCGCTACCTGTCATTGCATCTCCAATCTGACTGTCAAGCAAAACAGGCGCAAAAGCTGTCTCACGCGAATTCAATTCATAATCTATGCCCGAACCAAGTGCCAAATCAATACCAAACTGATACCACGGATAATTGCGGTGGTAGTGCCGCATGACATCGCGAAACGAAATACGCTCACCATTAGCCGTCAGCGCACTCTTGCCGAGAAGGATAGTGTCTCCAATCGCAAGTTCAACCATGCGCAACGGTCGTGTCGCACAATTATCTTTGACATAATTATATCGGTAAGTACAATTCTCCGGTCGCAACTGCTCTTTCAACAGCTCGATAAGACGTGACTTCTGCGCGGAGGTCATATTCAACTCATGCTCCACAATGCGCCTTTGGTTTTCAACATAATGCTGTATAAACCAACGCCACGGCATCGTGCCAACAAAATAATCAGTCTCGCCCGACACAAAACGATAAACAAAATTTGGCTTGTTAAAATCAAACAAACCAAAATTAACTGCCACATCCGTGCCAGGCATCGTGATATGCAACGCCGAGTGACCCTCCAATTCATAGATGACGCTACCCGGATAAAAATTCACAAACGTGATAGTCGTATCCGCTTCAGCTGCATTCACCGAAATGAAAGGCAATAGCATTGCTAAAACCAAAAAATATGCCTTAATCTTTTTCACGCCGCAAAGTTAGCAAAAACCCCCGAACACCACAATATTACTCCCCCGAATTATA
>CAYYAA010000035.1:0-19879 GCA_964469875.1 uncultured Bacteroides sp. | reverse complement strand
CACGCTTACACACCACCTCTACACGCTGTCAAAACCGGTCAACCCCGTATAATTCAAGTGGAGAATAAGTAATTCCTCTGAATTCTGTGCAAATTTAAGCATTCCAATGCGTTATAACGAATATATTTGCGTTAATTAGTGTTAACCGCAATTTTCTTTCGGTAATTTTTCTAATTATAACACAGCACGTTGTATATGTATCATCATTTTATCGTAAATTTGCAGCAAGGTAAAAAGATTTGTAAAGGATTAGACAATTGAACATTTTAAATTTACGAGGGCACAATAGCCGCCCTTCTCTGACTATATCGCTTATTCCGATTATAGCTCTGTTGTTTACGCTGATTTGCGTACTGATTGCCGATGGCGCAAATGCCATTTCTGACTACAGTCATTTAGTACTGTTGGGATCTTCTATTTTAGCCGTTGTTTTAGCATGGCTAAGCGGTTGCCTTTGCAAACGCGGTATGCTCGTGGGCATATATCGCAGCGCAAGACAGATTTTGCCAACCGTACCTATGTTGCTTTTCATCTCTACCGTATCAACAACATGGATGCTCAGTGGCGTTGTCCCTACTCTTATTGACTATGGCTTGGCTATACTAAACCCAACATTTTTCCTCGTCACCACCTGCGCTGTCTGTGCCGTCATCTCGGTTCTGACTGGTAGTTCTTGGTCTACAATTGCTACTATTGGAGTCGCATTCATGGGCATTGGCACTGTTTTAGGCTACCACCCGGGGTGGATTGCCGGCGCTATCATTTCAGGTGCTTATTTCGGCGATAAAGTATCACCACTGAGTGACACTACAGTCGTCGCTTCTTCGACTTGCGGCGTCGATTTATTTGACCACATACGCTATTTGATGCTTACAGCATCTCCCGCTATGAGCATGGCGCTTATCGTCTATCTGATTGCAGGCCTTACTACCAATTGCGCTCCCGAAGCTGATGCAGGAACTATGATAAGCTACCTGCAAGAGACTTTCAACATCACGCCTTACGTGCTGATTATTCCGGCTATAACTGCGATTTTAATTGCCGTACGTGTTAACACCATCGCTATTCTCGCCATCAGTTCACTGCTCGGTCTTATCGGCATGTTTGTTTTCCAACCTCATATTTTGGCACAACTCGAAGGCCCGGGGGTCGCTTCTTTCATTGACCAATGCTCAGCAATTGCAAAAATATTATGGTCTGAAACAACGCTCTCGACCGGGCATGAAGCGCTTAACGACTTGGTCTCTACGTCAGGCATAACAGGTATGCTTCCGACTATAGCTTTAATTCTATGCGCAATGCTATTTGGCACAGCTATGATTGGCACAGGAATGCTCGCCACCTTGACGCACTCATTCACCCGCCGCTTGCGCCACCGCCGCTCAATAGTCGGTGCTACAGTCACAAGCGGACTTTTCCTGAATAGTTGTACGGGTGACCAATACCTATCTATCATCATTGGTGGAAATATGTACCGCAATGTCTATAGACGCTACCGCCTTGAGGCACGACTGCTCAGCCGCACCCTCGAAGATTCGGTCTCAGTTACGTCAGTTTTGATTCCATGGAACTCATGCGGCGTCACTCAGTCCACCGTCCTTGGCGTTTCAACATTGGTGTACTTTCCATTCTGCATCTTCAACATAATGTCTCCGATAATGACACTAATAATGGCATTTACCGGTTACAAAGTACGCACCATTGTTCAAGGCTCACTGAAAACGGCTACCTAACTTTAAAGTGCGGCACGCGTAAAGAAATTAACTGACACCATTGACACGGCTCTCGGCATTGTCATCATATTATATCCGGCTGTCAAACCAGCCGCAAGGCGCTTGGTAAGTTGCATGGATGCGCCAAAATCAGCATCTATCGTAAACGATGCTGATGAATGTCGCCAACCGTCAGTCCTGAACATTTTTGCAACACCTGCTGTCAAAGTGTACTCCAAAGCATATCGTTTCGATACTGAATTATAGCCATTCAGACCTGCCGCAACGCCAAGTGTGTTTAACGGGTTTACAAAATCACGCACTTTATACACAGGGATTGAACGTAGATTTACAGCTGCCGCAAATCCATAATTATCGTCTATAGGCAAGCGGCCTCGCATACTCGCGCCAAGACCTATACGAGAACTTACGCCATCAGCAAGCTGCATCACAGGCAACACCGCCGAAGTAACGACCTCTATTCCCGGTAGATACTCGTTTGTCGCATTAGGCATACGCGACCTCGTTGACGGATATGCCAAGTCAGCAATATAATTACCAAAGCAAGCCGAGCCTATTCCTATCGCAGCGCCTGCCAACACATCTGACGGATAATGCCGCTTATTTAGCACCCGCTCAAAACCTATAGCAGTAGCGACTGTTTGTGATCCAACAACCCACCACGGCGAATGTTTATAGAGCAACCGCGATAGTCTAAATCCGGCCGAAAATGCTATCGAAGCATGGCGAGATGGGAACGAATTATAATCCGTACCATCCGGTCGCTCACAGCGTATCGTGTTTTTCAATATTGTCGTTACAGTATAACTTGTCACAAACGATGTGCCGAATTGCACTCCGACTTTTCCCCAATTCCGATTGTTTAACAATGAATCTATACGTTCTTGTGCTACTACTGTATTCGTGACTGCGAGTAACACAAGAGTCAAAATAACGGCTCTAAATTTCATTTCTTAATCAAGCTCTTATACACTTGTGAGAACAATTTCGGGCGCACATTTGCTTGTGAAAACGCCGAATTATCACGTGTTGGATTGACACGATTATTCAAAAATACAAATATCAAATTTTCTTTGGGGTCAACCCAAAAGACCGTACCCGTAAATCCAAGATGACCATAAGTCTCAGGTGAAGCCTCATCACAGGTAGGTGATGCTTTCAAATTCTTAACATCCGGTTTATCAAAGCCAAGACCACGACGACAGGTCGGACTTTTTGCTGTCGTAAATGTCTTAACTGTTGACTCAGACAACATTCTCTCCCCGCCATAAGTTCCGCCATTGAGCCACATCTGGCACATCTTGGCAACATCATCAGCATTGGCAAATAATCCTGCATTACCCTGAACTCCTCCTGAAAAGGCACATAATTCATCATGAACATATCCTTGCACGGTCTGATGTCGCAAAAATGAATCATATTCGGTCGGCGCTATATCCGATTTTGAATGTAAATTCAACGGTCTGTAGCACATGGTATATGCACCAAGCGGTTGCCAAAATGTTTCTTTTACAAATTCGTCATGCGATTTATGCGTCAATCGCTGTTCGGCATCCATAAGCAAGCAGAAGTTAAGGCATGAGTAGTTATAACTTTTATCTTGCCGTAATGGTATCATATAGATACGCTGCATAATTGTGTCATACGTAATCTTTCCCGTGAAGATGCCCTTTGCTGCTTCAATTGGAAATTTTGACGATGCTTTTGTTCCAAGAATATCGGTACGCATCTTGGCTGTATTGTTGCCGTATGCTTTATTCTGTATCTTGATACTGTGCTCAGCATCCGGAATTTGCGTAATAAGTTTACCGGTATAGGTCGTAGTGTCCATCAAAACATCAAACATCGACAGCGATGCCGGCATTCCGGACTCATGATAGAGTAATTGTCTAACAGTAATTTTTGCTTTCTCCGGGTCCTGCAACAATCCTGGGATATAATCGGAAGCTGCATTGTCGAGCTTTAACAAGCCTTTATCATATACCTTCATCACACCGGGGAGCGTGCCGATAGCTTTTGACACTGATGCAAGGTCATAAACAGTCTGAGGTTGAACATCTGCACCTCCTGCCGTAAGTTTGCCATAGCATTTATCAATCACGACATTACCGTTTCGCGCAACGAGTATCTGACATCCCGGAAATGCTCCCGTCCGTATACAGTTGTTAATTAGCGAATCAATGCTATCCGTTAAGCTCGGACGCATACCTTCTGCCAATGGTGATGTAAAGCCGAGGCGCGTCTTTTGCAGCTTTATTCCTGCTCCAACCGAGGCAAAACCTTTAAGATTAACAGGTAGCGTTCCGGTTACATCAATACCGCCGAAGATAGCTTGCGCTGCCGCTTCGCGCGTATATTTCGTATTGTCGTAAGCAAACAATATCGCTGCCGCTTTATGCACATCTGACTTAAATTTATATGCTTTATACGGATTAAGCATAAAACTTACAATAAGATGTTTGGTTGAGCCAAGCTGACCGACAACGTGGCGAGCCCATTGATTATCTGTGTACACCGCGGCAATAACGACATCATTCTTGCCTATCTCATTCAACTTTGAGGTTGACAGCGCACCGCTGCTGATATGATATGTTTTCACATTAGCATAACGCTTCATTAAGTCAATCATATCGCTGTGCTCCTCGCCTATGCTCACAACAGCAATAGAATGTTTACCTAAGTTGCGCAACGGCAACAAGTCAGACTTGTTGCGCAGTAAGGTCATACTCGCATTTGCTAATTTTCGGTTTATATTGTCAGCGGTCGGCGATGCTAACTTTTTTGACAAGCCTTTTATATCTACTTGCGGCTGATAGCGCAGTCCAAGCAAGTATTTATATGTGAGAACGCGCTTGCATTTATTTTCAATCGTTGACTTACTGATTTTACCTGAGTTAACAGCTTTAACTATCTCACTGATTGCATTTGCAGGTGTCGTTCCGATAAGCACATCTGCTCCTGCTTGTAATGCAGCAATAGCATTATTCCCTGATTTGACACTCGCACCTTTCATAGACAATGCGTCAGTATAAATCAGACCTTCAAACCCTAATTCATCACGTAGTATGCCTGTTGTCATCTTGTTTGACAGCGATGCCGGAGCCCCCGAAATATCAAGTGACGGCACAGATAAGTGTCCAACCATAACACCTGAACACCCTGCCGAAACATATTCTTTGAACGGCACAAGGTCTACATCATACATCTGTTTCTTTGTATGATTAACGACAGTCGAAGCCTTATGTGAATCAGTGCTTGTATCACCGTGCCCCGGAAAATGCTTCGCAACAGACTGAACGCCCCCGGACTCTAATCCTTTTGAATATGCCACAACTAACTTTGACACACGCTTGGGGTCCTCGCCAAATGAGCGATAACCGATTACCGGATTGGACGGATTGGAATTAACATCTGCCACAGGCGCAAAGTTGACATTAATACCGACTAACCGACATTCTCGCGCCACTTCGCGTCCATATTCATAGAGCAAGTTAGCATCTGAGATTGCACCGAGTCCCATGTTTTGTGGATACTTTGGCGTTTCTTTTATGCGCATTGCCAAACCATATTCGCCATCAAATGTATTAATCAATGGCACTTTCGATAATGACTGTGCATAGTTAATCATCTCAACATATTGTTCGAGCGTACCTTCAGAAATAAGGACTCCGCCAACAGAATTTTTCTCGACAAAGGTCTTGATGTTATTCTTAGATGTCGCGCCTTGTGCCGGTGATACTGTCGCAAAAACAAGTTGAGCAACTTGGTCGCGTAAGTTCAATGTATTATAGACCGAATCGACCCATTTCTGACATGCCTTTTGGTCTGAATTTTTTATCATATTGGGAGTCACCGCTTGCAAGCTCAGCATCCCTGCAAGCAGCATCCCTGCGAATGTCATTATTTTTCTCATGGTGATAATCGTGCTTTATTTAACAGGGTGCATACGTTGTGTTGATGAAGGATTGATTGTCTTGCCTTTCATCTTCTTGCCTCTAAGATATTGCAACAAGTCTTTATAGACAACCTGTTCACTCTTGGCAACCTCAACATGATTCTTTAATGTAATCATATAATCACCACCGTTTGCCATATAGTCAATGGTCGCAACGCGATATGTCTTATCATCTTCAAGCGGTTTACCATTGAGCAGTATATCTACAGCATGTGGATTATCACCTCCGACAAATGTCGCCTCGATATGACGGCTAACACCATTACCTCCAACACGTGCCATAACGTCAAACGCCGCGCGTAGGTCCTTGCCTTTTATATCCATCACAACAAGACGGTTATTGAATGGGAATGTAGTGATAATTTGACCTTCTGTAATATTACCTTTGGGCAAATCTCGTCTAATACCACCTTTATTAAGCATGGCAAAATCAACATTTTCTGCCAATTCACTGCCGCGTTCATAGATAAAATCTGTTGCGAAGTTAAGCAGCGGCATACCGGTCTGCTTAAGTTCAATAGCTGAACGCGCCACCTTAACAGCATTGAGCGAATCTACACCATGACGATACGGCTCAAGTATCTTTGCCGTCTC
Source organism: uncultured Bacteroides sp. (assembly GCA_964469875.1). GTDB lineage: Bacteria > Bacteroidota > Bacteroidia > Bacteroidales > Muribaculaceae > CAG-873. The sequence continues at coordinate 13,597 of CAYYAA010000035.1, read as the reverse complement.
TGCATCTATTCGACTGTCAAGACGACTATCTATGCGAATTAAGCTCTCAACTGCCGACATATCATCAAGGTCAAGCTCTATCTTGCCAACATATTTGCCGGACTTACCGACTTGCGCTATCAGCACATCTTTGCCAGACAAGTTCTTTACTCTCGTCGGTTGTGACGCTTTAGGATTTGACGGGTCAAGCAGGGTATGTGAGTGACCTCCGATTATGAGATCTATATTTTCTGTCGAAGCGGCAAGTGTGCTGTCTCCCGGCTCAACACTTGGTGTATAACCGATATGTGTCAACGCAACAACGCCGTCTACTTTCTCAACATTTTTCAACCACCACGCCGATGAATTGGCGGCCTTGACCGCATCCTTAAAGATTATGCCTTTTGAGTTCTCATCGTCAATGATACCCTTCGGGTCAAGATTGATAGCAATAAAGCCTATGCGTTTATCGCCAAATTTACGAATCGAGTACGGCTTGAAAATTTTTGCCAATTTGGTATCTGTGAAATCATAATTGGTTGACAAGTTCTCCGCCTTTGAATCTTTAAGCATATACGCAAGCGAATCCACGCCATTATCAAACTCATGATTGCCAAGTATGCGCATATCATAGCCAAGCTCATTCATCATGCGTTGCTCTACTTCTCCTCCCTTGAGGTTAAAATATAGCGAACCTTGAACGACATCACCCGCATCTATCAGCAAGAAATTTTTCTCTGCCGCACGCACGCTATCCACGACCACCTTGCGGCGCAAAATGCCTCCAAGATTGTCATTCTCCGCCGGGTCTATCTGTGAATGTGTATCGTTGGTATGCAAGATGACCAACTTCTCTGCGAATACATTCGGCGCAACTGTTAAGCCCGCTAATATCGCCATCGGCAACAAGGTCTTCAATCGATTCATATTTTGACTGTTTTGATTGTTCTTTTTCTTATTACGCGAAGTTAACAACTTTTTTTCAGTTTTTCGACCCTATTTTCAGAAAATAAATCGTAAATTTGCGCCAAACTTCCACTTAGGGGTGCTGAGACATTGAGTCGATGCTGAGATAATACCCTTTGAACCTGATTCGGATAATGCCGACGCAGGAAAATGTGCGATACAAGCCTTTCGGTCTTCTTCGCTACTCGATATTTAAGTAGAGTACACTTCACCGATTGTTTGCCTCCCCCCCTAAGCCAAATTCTATTTTGAATGAAAAAGTATTCTACGGTGTTATCCATCGCAGGGTCTGATAGCATAGGCGGCGCAGGCATTCAAGCTGACATTAAAACATGCTCGGCTCTTGGTGTATATGCAATGACCGTCATTACAGCTATCACGGCTCAAAACTCATCCGGCGTGAGACAAGTCAGCTCATGCTCACCTTATCTATTGCGTGAACAATTACGCGCTGTGCTTGATGATGTCAAGCCTGACGCAGTGAAAATCGGCATGATTCCTAACCATATCAGCGCTGAAATTATTGCTGAGGAACTCCAAAAATACAATCTGTCAAACATCGTCTTAGACCCTCTCTTAGTCGCTACATCCGGCGACTCTCTTAGCGATGATGGCACTCTGAGCGTGATACTTAAAGAGCTGTTCCCAATTGCATCAGTGGTCACACCTAACATCCCGGAGGCGGCTACAATCTTGGAGCGCAAAATCAGCTCTGTTGACGATATGCTCACAGCTGCTCACGACATTTATTCGCGCTACAATCCGACAGCCGTTCTATTAAAAGGCGGACACCTCACCAACACTAACACGTTGACTGACATTCTCCACTACGACAAAACCGATACCAAATTTTCCACCAAACGCATCAACACCGACAACACTCACGGCACCGGATGTTCTCTTTCAAGCGCAATTGCAGCTTACCTCGCTTTGGGTTTCAATATCACTGATGCCGTAAAAGCTGCTAATCATTGGCTGCACAAAGCAATTGATGCCGGCAAAGATTACACATTCGGACACGGTCACGGTCCTGTAAACCATATCTTCAAATCAATCCAATCATGATAGTTGAAATTAATAACGAACCAATCGAATTTGACAGCGACATCTCGGTCAAAGACATGCTCGCCCGACGCGACGAAGGCACATCAGGCATCGCCGTTGCTGTCAATGATAAAATAGTAAGACGCACCGAATGGGCTAACTTTACTCTCAAAAACGGTGACAAAGTGATTATTATAAAAGCAGCTTATGGCGGCTGACAAATTCATATTATGCGCCATAACCTCACCTGACTTCATCGACAGTGAGGCTGAGAAAATTTGCATCACTCTCGATGCCGGTTTCGATTGGGTACACCTGCGAAAACCCGGTAGCGACATCAACGCTATGCGTGAAATAATTATGGATATTCCGACACGCTATCATTCACGTCTCCGATTACACGATAATTTCTGTCTCGCCGATGAATTTGCCATTGGCGGCATTCAGCTCAACTCGCGGTGCAACTCTGCCGATTCGCGCAAGCTTTCGCTTTCGCGCAGTTGCCATTCTTTGACAGAGGCAAATAGTTTTCCCGATTATGATTACGTCACTTTATCTCCAATTTTTGACTCCATTTCTAAATCAGGTTACTCGTCTAAATTTGACCTCGCAACACTTAAAATCGGTGACAACGTTGTCGCTCTCGGCGGCGTAACGCCTAACCGCTTCAATGAGTTGATTAACGCCGGATTCATGGGCGCAGCTTTACTCGGCTACCTCAATTGGCAGCTCCCAATAGAGCTATACAAAAAACATATTCACAGCATAACTTCTGCACTAAAGCAATGCTACAATTCATAACAGACGGCACTTCTACAGACCAAATTATCAGCCAAATACAAGCCGCTGTCCACGGCGGCTGCCGTTGGGTCCAAGTGCGCATGAAAGACGCTCCTGACTGCGATATTAAAGTAGTAATTGATACAGTTACTAATTTGTGTAAATACTATAATACTACGCTACTACTTGATGATAGAGTAGTATTAGCTAAGCAACTCGGCGTTGACGGCGTTCACCTCGGCAAAGAGGATATGCTCCCCGATGATGCACGCAAGATACTTGGCGACAAAGCTATAATTGGCGCAACGGCAAACAGTCTCGATGATGTCATAGCGCTATCAAAAACGTCTATCAATTACCTCGGCATCGGCCCTTTTAGGTTCACAAAAACCAAAAAGAAGTTAGCTCCGATTCTCGGGCTCGAAGGCTACCGACACATCATTAACGGCATGAAGTCTTTAAACATAAACATCCCGGTTGTTGCTATCGGTGGCATAAAACTCGACGACGTTCAAGACCTCATGGCTACCGGCATTTCAGGCATCGCTATTAGCGGAGCAATAGCTCACGCCGACGCGCCTGCAGAAGCTACTACTGAATTTATCCGAAATTTAAACTCTAATAAATCATAACCTTATGAACGACATCTTGAAAATCGGCAATCGCGAATTTACATCTCGTCTATTCGTCGGTACAGGCAAATTCTCTTCGCCTGATTTAATGCTGAAATCTATCCTCGCTTCCGAATCTCAAATGATTACTGTCGCAATGAAGCGCGTTAACATGATGAACGAAGCAACAGACGATATGCTGACTCATATCAATCGCGAAAATGTGCAATTCCTTCCAAACACTTCGGGCGTCCGCACCGCCAAAGAAGCAATACTCGCCGCTCACATGAGCCGCGAAATTTTTGGCACTGATTTTATCAAATTAGAAATACATCCAGACCCTAAATATCTGCTCCCCGACCCTATCGAAACCATCGAAGCTACTGCGCAATTGGCAAAAGACGGTTTCACTGTCCTACCATACATCCAAGCTGACCCTGTCCTCTGCAAGCGTCTCGAGGAAGTCGGCGCTGCCGCAGTTATGCCTCTCGGTGCTCCTATCGGCACTAACAAAGGCCTCCGCACTCGTGACTTCATTGAGATTATAATCGAGCAGTCTCAAATCCCCGTTGTCGTTGATGCCGGTTTAGGCGCTCCAAGTCACGCCGCAGAAGCTATGGAATTAGGCGCAGACGCTGTCTTAGTTAACACGGCTATCGCTATCGCTGATGACCCGGTGGCAATGGCTGACGCTTTCCGCCTTGCAACTATCGCCGGACGCAAGGCTTACCTCGCCGGTTTAGGCGCTATCGCTCAACACGCCGAGGCTTCTTCTCCTCTTACTTCTTTTCTAAACGACTAACAAATCTTAGCCAATATGAAAATTCAAAACATCGATGTAACTTCCTATCCTAACTCCAACAAAATATACGTCAACGGCAATATCCACCCTATCAAAGTCGCAATGCGCAAAATCAACCTTTACCCAACAGTTAAGATTGAAAATGGCAAGCGCGTGGAGTACCCTAACGCCACGGTTGTAGTCTATGACACCAGCGGAGTTTTCACTGACCCGGAAGTAAAAATTGACATCAACAAAGGCATCCCTCGCCTGCGCGAACAATGGATTATCGACCGCGATGACACGGAGCAACTCGACGGAATGACAAGCGAATATGGCCGCCAACGCCTCGCCAATAAAGCTCTTGACGATATACGCTTCCCTATAATAACTCCACCTCGCAAAGCTAAAGATGGCAAACGCGTAACTCAGATGCACTACGCGCGAAACGGCATCATCACCCCTGAAATGGAATACGTCGCTATTCGCGAAAATCTCAACAACGCCGAATTAGGTATTGAGAGCTACGTCACTCCGGAATTCGTCAGACAAGAAATTGCCGCAGGTCGAGCTATAATTGCCGCTAACATCAACCACCCTGAAGCTGAGCCTATGATTATCGGCAAGGCTTTCTCGGTCAAACTTAACACCAACATCGGCAACTCTGCCCTTTCATCTGGCATCGAAGAAGAAGTCGCTAAGGCTGTCTGGAGCTGCTACTGGGGTGGCGACACACTGATGGACTTGTCTACAGGTGACAACATTCACGAAACTCGCGAATGGATTATCCGCAACTGCCCCGTCCCCGTCGGAACTGTGCCTATCTACCAAGCACTCGAAAAAGTCAATGGTGATGTCAAAAAATTGACATGGGAAATTTATCGCGACACGCTGATTGAACAATGCGAACAAGGCGTTGACTACTTCACTATCCATGCCGGCGTAATGAAGGAGCACGCAAAACTCGTCGGTGAACGTCTAACCGGCTGTGTCTCTCGTGGCGGTTCTATCATGACTCAATGGTGCGTACTACACGACCAAGAATCATTCTTATATACTCACTTCGACGAGATTTGCGAAATCCTAAATAAGTATGACGTTGCCGTATCTCTCGGCGACGGTATGCGTCCCGGCTCTACTCACGACGCTAACGACCGTGCTCAGTTCCTCGAGCTTGATGTCCTCGGCGAATTAACCGTTAAGGCTTGGCAACACGATGTACAAGTGCTCATTGAAGGCCCCGGACACGTGCCGATGAACAAGATTGCCGAAAATATGTCTCGACAAGCTACCGTTTGTCACGACGCTCCTTTCTACACATTAGGCCCGTTGACGACTGATATTGCACCGGCTTATGACCATATCACATCCGCAATTGGCGCTGCCACTATCGGCTCTTTAGGCACAGCTATGATTTGTTACGTTACGCCAAAAGAGCATCTCTCTCTTCCAAACCTCCAAGACGTGCGCGAAGGCGTTATTGCATACAAGATTGCTGCTCATGCCGCCGACCTCGCAAAGGGATATCCCGGCGCTAACGTCCGTGACGATGCTCTCTCTAAAGCTCGCTATGACTTCCGCTGGAAAGACCAATTTAACCTATCTCTTGACCCCGCTCGTGCAAAAGAGTATTATATGGCTTCGCGCAGAAACGCCCCGGATGCTGATGATAAATTCTGCACAATGTGCGGCCCTAATTTCTGCGCTATGCGCATATCTCAAAATATCGAAGACAAATGCAACGAGAAATAAACACAGAATCGCTTTTCGGTCACGGTTTTGCCGATGTCATAAAGCAATGGGATTGGGACGAAACTATTGCTCAAGTTAACGCTACTACGGATGCTGATGTTGTCCGCGTTTTAGCTAAGGCGCGTCGCAACAACAAGCAACTCGATGACAATGATTTTATGGCTCTGATTTCACCCGCCGCCGCAAATCACCTCGAGGAAATGGCACAACTGAGCAAGCACTTCACTCAAGAACGCTTCGGCAAAACCATATCTATGTACATCCCAATGTACGTATCTAATGCTTGCACTAACAAATGCGTATACTGCGGCTTTAATCACGACAACCCATTCAAACGCACCATCTTGACAATGGAGCAAATTGAAGAGGAGTGCAAAGCTATCAAACGTCTCGGCCCGTTTGAAAACTTACTGCTCGTGAGCGGTGAATTCCCTTCTCTCTGCGGAACTGACTATTTTGAAAAAGTCCTCAACACTTGCCGCCCTTACTTTCATAATCTCACTATCGAGGTGCAACCAATGAAAGCCGAACAATACGAGCGCCTTACGCACTCCGGACTTAATGGCGTGGTATGCTTCCAAGAGACTTATCACAAAGAGGCATACAAAACATACCATCCCCGCGGCATGAAGTCTATCTTTGAATGGCGTCTAAACGGATATGACAGAATGGGACAAGCAGGTGTTCACAAAATCGGAATGGGCGTCCTAATTGGTCTCGAAGACTGGCACGCTGATGTCACCATGATGGCGAGACACTTGCGCTACCTCCAAAAAAAGTACTGGCGCACACGATACAGCATCAACTTCCCGCGTATGTGCCCATCTGAGAGCGGATTTCAACCTAAAGTGATAATGAGCGATCGCGAGTTGGCTCAACTGACTTTTGCTTTTCGCATCTTTGACCACGACATTGACATCAGTTTCTCTACTCGCGAAAGCAAAAACTTCCGCAACAATATGATGCAACTCGGTGTCACCTCTATGAGTGCCGGCAGCCAGACTGATCCGGGTGGCTATTCTGCTTGCCCTGACTCTTTGGAGCAATTTGAAGTAACCGACAGCCGTTCTCCTGAACAAGTCTCTAACGACATACGCCGTCTCGGATATGATGTTGTGTGGAAAGACTGGGACGAAGTGTTTGACTAATCATGAACGATATGAACGACAAGCGACGATATAGTCGCAACACTATGCTCGAAGGCATAGGCCGTGATGGTCAACAAAAGCTCTCGAATGCCTCTGTGCTGATTATAGGCGCCGGAGCGCTCGGCTCTATCGTGTCAATGTACCTCGCCGGTTCCGGCGTAGGTACTATTGGCATTGCCGACTTCGACACTATTGATATCTCAAATTTGCAACGCCAACTTGCTTTCACCGAGGCAGACCTCGGTAAAAGCAAAGCGGCTGTCACTGCCGACAAGCTCAGAGCCATCAACAGCAACATCACTGTTAACTGCATCGACAAGTTTATCACTCCTAATGTTTTAAAGTCATTAGTCAACAATTATGACATAATAGTTGACGGTTCTGACAACCCCGACACCAAATATATGATAACAGATGCTTGCGTAGAATCAAATAAAATTTGTATATTTGGCGGCATTTCTCAATTCGCCGGGCAAGTCTTATGCTACAAACCGGGCGCGGTAAGCTATCGCGACATATTCCCGGAAGCTGCTCCTGCCGGCGGATTTACTCCTTGTGCTATCGGTGGCGTCTTAGGTCCTCTACCCGGCATCGTTGGTTCTATTATGGCTGCCGAAACAATCAAACTGATTACTAACGCCGGCAAACCTCTTTTAAACCGCATGCTTCTTATCGACGCTCTCGATATGTCATTCAGAACAATAGAATTATAAAACATACAACGACATGGAAAGCTCAAGCATACAAGATAGTCACAGCAATAACGACAAGAGGAACAAATGGCTAATGCCAATCTTCTCGGCAATCCTATTAGTCGATGGATTACTTTTAGAGAATTTCTCCAACTTGTTCTCTTCTCAATTTTTCGCTATAATCTATTACTTAATAGCATTTTTACCCGTTGGCGCGCCTGTTATTAAGGAAGCATATACTGAAATTAGAGAGGGCGAAATATTCAGCGAATTTACACTAATGGCTCTCGCTGCCATTGGCGCTTTCTGCATCGGTGAATTTCCTGAAGCTGTTGCCGTGATGCTATTCTATGCTGTCGGCGAAATCCTGCAAGACGACGCTGTTGACCGTGCATCGCGCAACATCAGCAATCTTTTGGATGTCCGACCTGAACGCACTGCGGTTGTAAGAAATGGCATCTTATCAGAGGTATCTCCTCAAAGTGTTAACGTCGGAGAAATCATCGAATTAAAGCCCGGCGAGCGAGTGCCGTTGGACGGCAAATTAATCAATGACTTTGCATCTTTTGACACCTCAGCTCTGACCGGCGAAAGCATGCCAAGGTCTATCAATAACGGCGGTGATGTCTTAGCCGGTATGATTGTTAACGACCGTAGCATCAGAATAGAAGTTACGAGACCTTATAATCAAAGCACATTAGCCCGAATTCTTTCATTAGTCAAAGATGCCGCTGAGCGCAAAGCTCCCACAGAACTGTTTATTCGCAAATTTGCGCGTATCTACACCCCAATAGTTATTGCTCTTGCCGCTGCTATCGTTATTATTCCAGCCTTACTTGCGCAAGTCTCTAATTTTGACTATACATTTTCTGACTGGCTTTATCGCGGTCTTGTGTTCCTCGTAATTTCATGCCCTTGCGCTTTAGTTATCAGCGTCCCTTTAGGCTACTTTGCCGGCATTGGTGCTGCTTCAAAATTAGGAATATTATTCAAAGGCAGCAACTACTTGGATGCCATAACTAAGATTGATGCAGTCGCTTTTGATAAAACAGGAACTCTCACTAAAGGCAAGTTTGAAGTAGCTCAAACAGACATCGCTGACGATGTGGATAAATCGCTTTTACTGAACATCGCAAGGAGCGTTGAGGCTAAAAGCACTCACCCGGTGGCGCAAGCTGTTGTCGATTACACCACTAAAAATAATGCTCAAGAACTCCCAATCTCAGTAATGAACGAAATCTCCGGTTTCGGCGTTACTGCTGTAATTGACGGCCATAACATACTGATAGGCAATACACGACTAATGGCTCGCGAAAACATTGACGTTCCACAATCTGTCCATGATAGCATCGCTACAATGGTAATTTGCGCTATTGACAACAAATATGCAGGCGCCTTCTTCTTGTCAGATACACTCAAAGACGATGCAATCAAAACTATTGATGACCTAAAACGTGAAGGCATCCATGAAGTACATCTCCTCTCCGGAGACAAACGCGAAATCGTCGACCAATTTGCCGCCAAGCTAAACATTAAATTTGCTAAAGCTGAATTACTTCCCGAGGATAAAGCGGCTTATATTACAAATCTCACAAACGACAAACATAAATCAGTCGCTTTCGTGGGCGATGGCATGAACGATGCTCCTGTATTAGCCATTAGCTCCGTTGGCATTGCTATGGGGGGATTGGGTAGTGATGCCGCTATCGAGAGCGCTGATATTGTCATTCAAAATGATATGCCTTCGCGCGTAGCTACTGCTATTAAAATCGGCAAATTCACTTCTTCTGTCGTCCACCAAAACATCGCGGGGGCTATTGGCGTAAAAATTATCGTCCTTATAGCCGGTGCATTAGGTTTCGCCACGCTTTGGAGTGCCGTGTTCGCCGATGTTGGTGTCGCACTTCTCGCTGTCGGCAACTCTATGCGCGCACTCTACAAAAAATACTAAACTTTTACAGGCTATTTGTTGATTCTAAATCCAAATAGCCTATACTTTTTTCTTAAAACTCCTCTGATAGAAGGAATGTCCGCAATGACAAGTATACCGATTTGTATTAATCATACCAAACAAAATCACCAAAAATAGCATTTTTGTTAATCATAACAAACAAAATCGCGCAGCCAATCCCGCAAAATCGCGCTCATGGCTTTGTGGTCATGAGCGCGAACTACTGGAAGCTGTTAGGATTAGAGTAAACTGAAATAGTAGCAGCTTCACTCAAGGTAAGAAGACAGTTTTCATGGTGAGGAGAGGATAATTCTTTATTACAGTCACTTAGCGATAATCAACAAAGCGTTCCTGCAATTTCTTGCGAGCAAAGAAGATGCGACTTTTAACAGTGCCAAGGGGCAGGTTCATGTGTTCGGCTATCTCATTGTATTTATAGCCGGCTACGTGCATTGAAAACGGTACGCGATACTCCTGTGGAAAGGATTCGATCGCTGCGGCTATCTCATTTGCCGTAAATGACCCTTCGGGTGACTCCAAGCCTGAGTCTTGCGACAAATTGAGATGAAAGAGATTGTCGGTGGTGTCTACTACCGTGGCAGCGCGGCCTGCACGTCGGTAGTTGTTTATGAAGATGTTACGCATGATGGTGAACACCCAGCCTTTGAAATTGGTGTTCTCTGCAAACTTTTCTTCATTATCCAATGCCTTAAGGGTGGTATCCTGAAGCAGGTCATAGGCGTCATCACGGTTAGATGTCAGCATATAAGCGAAATTCAGTAAATTTCCTTGAAGTTTCATCAGATTTAATTGAAATTTCTTGTTGGCCATAGTTTAAGTTTTTTTTGAAGTCTTGGATTCGGTTAAAATCTATTAGTTGTAGTTTTTCAGCGGCAAAATTACCCCTAAATAAATGATTAGCCAACTTTTTGTGTTAAAGTATCCTAATTGAAACATTTCAAATAAAACCATTTTTATAATTACTTATTTTTCAGCCATTTAAGTTGATGTTAGTTTTGTTACGATTTTGTTACATTATTATATTGTAACAATTTATCAGCGCTTTATTATTGTTTTTCAAACACTTAATTCCGGGACGGGTTCAATCTGTTACGTTTTGATGTAATATTTTGCACAATGTCCGTTTTCGGACACTCAATCCATCGTATCTTGCTGATTTTCAACACCTATTGCTAAATTATTTAAATCCATGCTATTTTTGCGTTAGAAATTCTGAAAATTATGGATAAACAAATAGACAAAAACATAATTAGGCGCGAAGCCATCAAACGATACTCTAAGTGGATATTTGCTGTTATTTTTATAGCAGCTGTAATTTTTGTCACTATTTCGTCCTTGAGAAGAAATGTCAAAGCATCTGAATTAAACTTTGGCATGGTCTCTGAAGGCCCGCTTGAAACAACAGTAAACGCTTCCGGGAAAGTCGTACCGGCTTTTGAAGAAATTATAAACTCTCCGGTTGACAGCCGCATCGTTGCCGTTTACGCTCAACCCGGTGACAGCGTCACGATTGGAACTCCTCTGCTCGAACTCGATTTGAAGTCTGCTCAAACTGAATATGACAAGAAACTTGACGAGCGAAAAATCAAAGAGAACAACATCATCAAAGATAATCTCGACAACACTACTGCTTTAAGCCAATTAGAAATGCAGATTAAAGTCAAAGAGATGGAGGTCGCTCGACTCAGCGTTGAGCTGTCTAATGAAAAACGTCTTGACAGTCTCGGTTCGGGAACGGGTGAGCGCGTCAGACAAGCTGAGACCGCATTGGCTACCGGCAAATTGGAGTTAGAACAGCTTCGCGCAAAGCTCGTCAATGACAAGAAAATCCAACGCGCTGTCCAACAGTCTCGCGCCTTAGAGCTTTCTGTCTTTGACAAAGATATCGAGATACTACACAAGACGCTCGCCGACGGCCGTATTCCGGCTCCGCACAGCGGCACACTGACATATATTGCTAACGAAATCGGCAGCAAAGTCTCTCCCGGACAAAAGGTCGCAGTCGTTTCTGACCTTAGCAGTTTCAAAATCCAAGGACAAATTCCCGAAGGCTCACGCAGTCGCATAGCTGTCGGCTCAAAAGCCATAATACATATCGGTACTTCTACCATAAATGGCAAGGTCACAAACATTTCGCCACAATCAAATCAAAACATGATTGAATTTTATGTCGCCCTCGATAATCCTAACGACAAGCACCTCAGTCCCGGTCTGAGCATAGAAATGCAAATTATTTACGGCTACAAAGACCACGTGACATTAATGCCATCAGGAACATTCTTCAAAGGTCCGGGCATCTACGAGTTGTTTGTCACTGACGGTGCAGACAAATTAGTCAAACGCGATGTCAAACTTGGCGACAGCAACCGAGAATATATCGAAGTCATTAGCGGACTCAAACTCGGCGACCGCGTTGTCACTTCTGACATGTCAAACTATTCAAGATACAACTCTCTGAAATTAAAACAATAAATCTTATAAATCATGGCTATCATCACACTTGATGCGATTCACAAAGTCTATCGCACTAAAGAAATCGAAACCACAGCTCTCGAAAATATAAATCTATCTGTTGACAGTGGCGAGTTTATCAGCGTCATGGGTCCTTCAGGTTGCGGCAAGTCCACACTATTAAATATGATTGGATTGCTCGACAAACCGTCTTCAGGCTCTATCAACATCCTCGATACAAATTGCGACAACATGAGTGACACAGCATTGGCTCACTTCCGCAACAAAAACATTGGCTTTGTCTTCCAAAGTTTTCACCTCATACCTTCGCTCAATGTCGCTGCAAACGTAGAGTTACCTTTAATATACCGCAACGATTTATCAGCCTCTCAACGCCGCGAAAAAGTAGAACAAGTGCTGCAACGTCTCGGCATGAGTCATCGCATCAAGCACCTGCCGTCACAGCTCTCCGGCGGTCAATGTCAACGTGTCGCAATCGCTCGCGCTATCGTTGGCACACCTCAAATCATCCTCGCCGATGAGCCGACAGGTAATCTCGACTCTAAAATGGGTGCTGAAGTGATGGAACTGCTCCACCGTCTTAACACCGAAGACGGCACGACTATCGTCATGGTGACACACAACGAATCACAAGCCCGCGACACCGACCGCATCGTGCGATTCTTCGACGGACGTATCATCTCTTAATCTCGGATTGACATGAAAACTAAGATAGCACAAATTTTATACGACATGCGACACCAGCCGGTGATTGCGTGGGTAACAATCTTGGGCACGGCTCTGTCAATCTTTCTCATCTTGATAGTTATCATGATGCAGAACGTGATGCTGGTCAATGTCGCTCCCGAGACGCACAGAGATCGAATGCTTTATGGTATGTGTATCCACATCCAAGGGATTGATGGCAACTCCAATTCGTCAGGTTATATGTCTTATAGCACCGCAAAGAAATTGTATGACAATCTTGACGGCGTTGAGAGAACTTCTTACTTCAACGATGCCCGAGACAATCCAACTATAAAGGGTAGCAACGGCACAATATTCATTGCACAGTCTCGTGACGTTGATGCAGAATTTTGGAACATATTTGAGCACACACTCATAGCGGGTCGCTACTTCACCAAAGAAGAAGTCGATGCAGATGCTCACATTGCCGTTGTCTCTGAGTCGACAGCACGCAAGCTCTTTGATGGACAAGATGCCATTGGACAAGTGTTCGACTACAATCACTGCAAGTATAAAATTGTAGGAGTGATTAAAGATGTATCATCACTTGCAACAATGGCTTGCGGCGAAGTATTCGTGCCCAAATCGCCTAAATCAGCCGAGACTTGGGGCGATAATTACTTCGGCGACATCTCTGTTGCATTACTTGTCAAAGAGGGCGTAAGTTTTGACCA
>CAYYAA010000034.1:0-20408 GCA_964469875.1 uncultured Bacteroides sp. | reverse complement strand
CACTCGGTGAAATGGGTTTCAACGTTTTGAACTTCTGTATTCAAGATAGTCCTCGTCGCGCACACTCTATCGCAGCACAAGGTGGTATCAATGCAGCAAAGAACTATCAAAACGATGGTGACTCAGTATATCGTTTGTTCTATGATACAGTTAAAGGTGGTGACTTCCGTTCACGTGAAGCAAACGTCTATCGTTTGGCTGAGGTATCAAACAATATTATTGACCAATGTGTACAACAAGGTGTTCCTTTTGCACGCGAATACGGCGGTTTGTTAGCAAACCGTTCATTTGGTGGTGCACAGGTTTCACGTACATTCTACGCTAAAGGTCAAACAGGTCAACAGCTTTTGCTCGGTGCTTATGCATCACTTAATCGTCAAATCCAAAAAGGCACAGTTAAGAGCTTCAACCGTCGCGAAATGCTTGACATCGTAATTATCGATGGTCGTGCACGTGGTATCATCGTTCGCAACCTTATCACAGGTGAAATCGAGCGTTATGCAGCACACGCAGTTGTATTGGCAACCGGTGGTTATGGTCGTGCATTCTTCCTTTCAACCAACGCAATGGGTTGCAACGGTTCAGCAGCAATCCAAGCCTTCAAGAAAGGTGCATACCTTGCAAACCTCGCATTCACCCAAATCCACCCGACATGTATCCCCGTTCACGGTGAAGACCAATCTAAGTTGACACTTATGAGTGAGTCACTCCGTAACGATGGACGTATCTGGGTACCGAAGAAGAAAGAAGACGCAGAGGCTATCCGCGCCGGCAAGAAGAAACCGACCGATATTCCTGATGAAGACCGTGACTTCTACTTGGAGCGCCGCTATCCGGCATTCGGTAACCTTTGTCCACGTGACATCGCCAGCCGTGCCGCTAAGGAACGTTGCGATGCAGGTTATGGTGTAGGTACAGGCAACGCCGTATATCTCGACTTCAAATATGCAATTGATCGTCTTGGCGAAGATGTAGTGCGTGACCGTTACGGCAACCTCTTCGATATGTACAAGATGATTTCGGATGATGATCCATATCACACCCCGATGATGATCTTCCCTGCAAGCCACTACACAATGGGTGGTATCTGGGTAGACTATGAGCTCCAAACATCAGTTAAGGGCTTGTTTGCAATCGGTGAATGTAACTTCTCAGACCACGGTGCAAACCGTCTTGGAGCATCAGCATTGATGCAAGGTTTGGCAGACGGTTACTTTGTATTGCCATACACAATGCAAAACTACTTGAGTGACCAAATCAAGGTGCCACACTTTGACATCCACTCACCTGAGTTTGACGCAGCAGAACAAGGTGTTCGCGCACGTATCGAAAAACTTATGAACATCAAGGGTACAAAGTCACCCGATGAAATCCACAAGAAACTTGGTCACGTAATGTGGAACTTCGTAGGTATGGGCCGCACACTCCAAAGCCTCGTTAAGGCTCTCGAAGAAATCAAGAAGGTGCGCGATGAGTTCTATTCAGATCTCCGTGTTGTAGGCTCTGCAAACGACCTTAACACCGAGCTTGAGAAAGCCCTCCGACTCGAAGACTTCCTCGAAATCGCTAAGATTATCGCAATCGATGCGCTTAACCGTAACGAATCATGCGGTGCACACTTCCGCGAAGAATATCAGACAGCTGATGGCGAAGCTGCACGTAACGATGAAGATTACATGTATGTTAGCTGCTGGAAGTATAACGGCGACAACGAAAAGCCGACCCTCTTGAAGGAGCCGCTCAAGTACGAAGCTATCAAAGTACAAACTCGTAACTATAAGTCCTAATCGCTAACCACGCGGGAACGGAAGTCAGCGATAGCATGACAGAAGTTCCTACCAAATAAATTTACAAATAATGGAAACAACAATCAGCGTAAACCTGAAAATTTGGCGTCAACGTGGTCCCAAAGAGAAAGGACAGTTCGTCAACTACCATCTTGACAATGTGTCTACCGGCAGCAGCTTCCTCGAAATGCTTGATATGCTTAATCAGCAACTCGTAGAGCAAGGCGAAGAGCCCGTTGTCTTTGATAACGACTGCCGCGAAGGCATCTGCGGTATGTGTTCATTGTATATCAATGGTCACCCCCACGGTCCTGTACAAGGCATCACAACTTGTCAATTGCACATGCGTAAGTTCAACGATGGTGACACCATCACTATCGAGCCGTGGCGTTCAGCAGCATTCCCTGTAATCCGCGACCTCATGGTAGACCGTAACGCATTCGATAAAATCCAACAAGCCGGCGGTTATGTATCATTTAACTGCGGTGGTGCTCCCGATGCTAACGCCACTCCTATACCCAAGGAAATTGCTGACGTAGCAATGGATTCAGCAACATGTATCGGTTGCGGTGCGTGTGTAGCAGCATGTAAGAATGGCTCGGCAATGCTCTTCGTATCAGCAAAGGTAAGCCAATTTGCGCTTCTTCCTTCAGGTCAAGTAGAGCGCAAGCGTCGCGCTCGCGCTATGGTGAAGAAGATGGACGAACTCGGTTTTGGTAACTGTACCAACACCGGCGCATGCGCAGCAGAATGTCCTAAGAACATCTCGTTGAGCAACATCGCTCGTCTTAACCGCGAATTTATCAGCGCAAAATGTGCAGAATAACATTTTGATTTGATATAAATCTCAAAACGCCCGATTGGTCAACTAATCGGGCGTTTTTTCTTGCGTTTATCAGACGGTTTTATTATTTTTGCACTATGAACTGTAAAAAACGGCTATTGCTAATCATCAATCCTATATCAGGCACACTATCTAAAGATGGCTTGATAGAGACAGTCACTCGGCGACTGACTCCGGCGGGCTATGACATTAATGCCGTTACGACTGAATTTGCGGGACACGCTACGCGTCTCGCATCACAAGCTGCGCACGATGGCTATTATGGCGTGTTAGCGTGCGGCGGTGATGGCACAGTCAATGAGATTGCCCGCGCTCTGTGTGGCACGCAGACTGCATTAGGCATTATTCCTACCGGTTCAGGCAACGGTTTAGCGCGTCACATTGAGATACCAGTTGATGTTGATTTGTCTCTACAAGTTATAGCTGAAGACCGCATCGTGGCATGTGACTATGGCACGGCAGACAATCGTCCATTTTTCTGCACCTTCGGCATAGGTTTTGATGCAGCGGTCAGTGAACGCTTCGCTCGACAGAAGCGGCGCGGTCTGATGAT
Organism: uncultured Bacteroides sp.; assembly: GCA_964469875.1. GTDB lineage: Bacteria > Bacteroidota > Bacteroidia > Bacteroidales > Muribaculaceae > CAG-873. The sequence continues at coordinate 17,224 of CAYYAA010000034.1, read as the reverse complement.
GTACCTCAAGAGTGCCATTGACGAGTTCATGACTTATAACACTGAGACATACACAATCACGGCCAATGGTCAGGTCATCACGCAAGAGGCGTTTTTAGTCGTATGCTGTAATGCTTCGCAATATGGCAACAATGCGTTTATCGCGCCTGATGCATCAATAACAGACGGGCTGCTTGATGTGACAATTATCCACAAAGGCAATCCACTAACTCGCGCCTTTCTCGGCGTGGATTTATTGACCGGATTTATCGGCAAGAATGCACTGATACAGACTTTCCGCACTCGCTCGGCGACAATCAAGCGCAATCAGCCGGGAGTCGCACACATTGACGGCGATCCCTGCAAGATGCCGGCAGTGATTGATGTTGAGTGTCATCCCGGACAGCTAAGAGTGTTTACGGCAGAAAAGCATGGGCATTTCCGTCCGTTTGTGACACCTGCCGAGATGATGATACGCGATTGGAATATTGCATTAAAGCGCCTGCTCAATAACGCAAAATAATTAAAGATACTACAACGTAAAAGGCATCTGACCGGGAAATGGTCAGATGCCTTTTACATTTCTATTATTTTATATTCAGTCTCATCAAGGGAGGTAGATGTAGAGTGTCATCCATGTAGTGCCGGAGTCTTCATATCCCCAGAACTGAAGGATAAACGCATTTTGAGATACATCAAATGTGCAGTATGCGCTACTGAGCATATAGATGTAATTGAGCGTACAGAAGTCGCCGCAGACAAACGGGCCGTAGCAGAAGCCTCCGACAGTCATACTTGTAGATGTTGTGCCGGTTGTCGGGTCATAAGAGAAGATGTAGGTGTTGTCCGAGTCGAGGAAGTTTGGCACTGTCAATGTGTAGTTACGCAATTGACCGTCAACCCAGAAGTAGTCAGAATATCCTACGCCGTTCTTATAAATCATAGCGTCGAGAGACACTTCATAATCGGGTATCTCGACAGCTTCCCATGTATAGGTGTCTTCGCCTTCATCTGTGACGAATGTTATGGAGCCGGAATATTGGTCGCCTTCTAATACAGATTCGTCGATTGCATAGGAGATTACCTTGCCGTTGACACCGGTCTGAACTTGACAGTAGTCGTAAGTTTCCGTACCGTTAGTTATAGTTATTGTGTTATAACGGTTTACGGTAAACTCTAAGTTATAACCAGCCGCGCCATAGAAGTTTTCAATTAGGTAGCTGCCGTCTTCCATGCCACAAATTGTCGAGTGGTATACGCTGCCGTCAGATGAAGTATAGTCACCGGGGGCGAGCCACATACGACCGAGGGAGCGAGTGAATGGATATTCACCCACAGCAGATGTCGCATAGGCTTCGTTGTCGCTTATGGATTTAATAAAGAGGACATATTCGCCGACTTCGAGGTCATCAAATTCGAGGTATGTATCAGTGACATAGCCAAAGGCATATAGCTCGTTCTCCAAGTCTTTGACTTCGTAATAGTAAGATGCGGCGTTAGTCACAGCGGACCATTCGGCATAGATAACGTTTGTCTCTTGCGAGATTACGGGTGAGGGCGCTGAGAGTGTGACAACGCTGTTGGTGTAAGCGACATACGTGCTTGTTTCTGAGTTGCCATCAGCGTCATAGGCTGTGATGTCAAGAGAGTATTTTGATGCCGGGGTGAGTCCGGTGAATACCAATTGACGAGAGCAGTCAGCCGGCAGGTCGCCGCTTGCTAAGATCTCGCCATCAGCGTTTTTAAAGTCATAGTGCCAGCTAACGGCATCGCCTCTGTCGGGCCAACGGAATGTCAGCGAGCTGACGGTCGTCGCGTTGCTGACAACGTCAACCACGGGGCGTAATAGTCCGGCTTCATCATCGTCTGAGCAGGCAGTTAGAGATGCGCCGAGCATCAAAGCTGTCAAGCAGGCGTATATATATTTAGCTTTCATATATGCTGTTTTTTAGTGTTAATAACCGGGGTTCTGAATGATTGTCGGGTCTGAAGACATCAGTGCAGTGTTGACAGGCCAGAGAGCCATGTGACTCTTTGTAGCATAATCAAGCACCGGAGAGGTCAAGTCAAGGGCATGAATTTTCTCAATCGAGGTTGCGGCTTCTTTCATGTAGAGCGTAGGTGTTAAGCCATAGCCGACATTACTCTCAGGTTGGAACAAGAGGTGGTCACGATCTGAGCCATTTTTTTGGACGGACAATCTGCGGATGTCCCACCAGCGCTGACCTTCTTGTACGAACTCTTTGTCTTTCTCGTGTAGGATAGCGACTTCGTTAGCTTTGAAGTCGCCGGGTTTGTAAGCTAAACTTTCAGACCAATTGTCGCCATAAGCGCGACGGCGAATGTCATTGATATAGTCTGCGCAGGCTTGATAGTTGCCTTGCCAGTTTTCACATTCTGCGAGGTAGAAGTAAACGAGAGCGAGACGATACCACGGATAGTCGTTTGTTACCAATGTACGTGCGGCGAAAGATGTGTCATATTCGCCACGGAATTTGTAGGTGTAAGCTCCGCGGAGGTAGTGTGTTGATGGGTCAAAGTTGTCAACTTTGCTCAAGATATACGCCTTATCAACGTCATTAGGGAACCATGTTGGATAGAATGTTGCATCGCGACGTGTGTCTGTATCGTCAAATTGGAAGTATAGAGCATTAGAGTATTGGTACTGAGTAGTTGCGCTATACATCGTGGTGCGATACCAACTTTCTGTTTGTTCACCTGTCTTTTCATTGTAGGAGTATCCGACCCAGTTTCCGTCAGCAGCGAGGGCGTTGCCCATAGTGCTGCCTGCGGTGTTAGACCAGATGTAAGAAATTGTCCAATAGTTGTAAGACTCTTGGATGTCGTAGTATAGTGAGAAGATGATTTCTTTGTTATCATCGCCTTCGTTCTCTACGCTGAAGATGTCGCTGAAGTTATCATCGAGTTCGTAGCCGTAATTATTCAGTACGTTTAGAAAATATTGTTTAGCTTTAGCGACATTCTCGTCGGGTGTGCTGCATTTGTAAGCAGGAATCGGATAATTGTCATCTTCGACTTCGGGATATTCGACTTTTGCATCCCAAAGATATACTTCGCCGGCGAGGAGCTCGGTTGCGGCTTTTGACCAGTAATTGTTGGCACTTGCCGAAGAGCTGAAGGTGTAGCTTCCGGCGTTGTCAAAGCCGTCGAGAGAGGCTTGCAGGTCGTCCTTTATTTGCTGAATTGTCTCAGCGTGAGAAGCGCGAGGCAGATAAAGCTCTTTGGCATTATAGTTACCATTAACGACGTCAACATTAATGCGTAATGGGACACCTCCATATAGTTTGTACATTTCAAAGAAACAAGCTGCGCGCAGGCCGTAAGCCATGCCGTTGAGGTAGTTGCGGCAATCGTCAGTCAGGACGGTTGATTCTTTAGCGCGTTCAAGCAGTAAGTTAAGGTTTGCTATTACGCCATAATATCCGCCAAAAGTTGTCAGGCCGGGATAATCGGCAGATAGGTTGTTGCCGACGACACGGATGTTTGACGTTGTTGAGCCATCAGATGTCGAGCCTTCAGCCAAGTAGTGACCGCCACGCAAATCACCGCTTACTTGGAACTTAATGGAGTTAAAGCCGCGAAGTTGGGCATGTAGAGCCACCATGTTGCCTTCAAAGTGGGCTTGAGTTTTCCAGAAATTATAAGAGGTGAAAGTGTCATCAGGAGACAGGTCGAGTTTGTCATCGCAAGAGCTAACAGCCAACGACAACATCAGTACACCGGCTAATGAAGATATATATTTAAGCATTTTCATGTCCGTAAGATTTTAGAATGATAAATTAAATCCGAGAAGCAAGGTGCGATTTAAGTTGTAAGTACCACCTGCACCGGCACTGTTACCACTTGTGTAAGAGACGCGGTCCGGCAATGGTATGGTACACTTCTTGATATAGCCGAGGTTTTGTCCTGTCACAGAAACTTGGAGGTTCTGGCAGCGGAATTTTTGGCTGATGCTCTTAGGCATGTTGTAAGATAACTGCAATTCGCGGACGGCGAGGTATGTGCCGCTTTGTGTCAGCAGTGATGATGTACGAATCCAGTTATTTGTACCGAGCTGAGAGCTGTAAGTATATCTCGGATATTTTGCATTAACATTTGTCGGAGTCCATGTGTCCTCGACATCGGTCATCATACTGTGAGTGCCTTGACCGCAACCGAGAGAGTAAGCCAAGTTGCTATCATAGACGGTAAAATCGAATCCCATATCGAAGCGAGCGTAGAGCTGTAATGCTTTCCAGCGGAATGTTGTATTGAAACCGCCGGACCAGTGTGGACGTGTGTGACCGAGTTTCATGACATCTTTGGAGTCAATCGTGCCGTCACCGTTGACATCATAGAAGACAATATCACCGGGGGCGAGTTGTACGAGACGGCTCTCGGCATATCCCATAGCGAGGAGGCGTTGTTTGCCGGCTTCGTCGCTATAGATAGGATAGGTCTGACTTATGTCGATGTAGTCTGAGGGGATTTGAGACTGATCACGGATGATATGGTCAACTTTGTAGCCGATAATACAGCCGGGTTCTTGACCTTCTTGGTAGCCACCGATATATTGAGTATCCCAAACCAAAGTTGTTGCTCCGGTTGTCGGATTAGTTTCATAGTGCCAAGCGTCAGGGCCAACATATACTTCTGTACCACCTTGACGGTTGTTAGTCAGACCGTTGTCAGGAAGTTTTGTGATTGTATTCTTGTTGTAAGCGAGGTTTGCGGTTACAGACCAAGTGTATTCTTTAGTGTTCAAGATGTGAGCTGTAAGGTCAAACTCGATACCACGGTTGCGGAATGAGCCGTTGTTATATGTCACAGAAGAGAAGCCTGTGGTCTGCGGCAGTGACAATGTTGCCACTTTATCATCATTATCGCGATTATAATATGTGGCATTAAAGTTGATGCGGTTTTTCAAGAAACCGAGGTCAAGACCGACCTCAAATGTGCGAGTTTTTTCCCACATCAAATTTGGGTTTGCCAATGTGCCAAATCTAAAGCCTTTAGAATCAGCATATTGATAAGATGTATATGCGCCCTGCAAGTTATAATAACTTATGTATGATGAATTTACATAACCGCTTTCGCCGAAAGAAGAACGTATCTTACCGAAGTTTAAGATATTGTCGGGAATGAGATTTTTGAAGAAGCCCTCTTTAGTGAACACCCATCCGAGAGAAACGCCCGGGAAGAAACCCCATCGGTTGTTAATCAAACGAGAGTAACCGTCATAACGGAATGTCGCGGCTGCGAGGTATTTGTCCTTATAGTCATATTCAAGACGACCGAATGCCGAGGCAATGCGTTCTTTGTAGTGATAGTTGCTTGCATCAGTCATTTCGTAATCGGCATATTGAAGATTAAGGAAATCATCTGTTTCCGCGCCACTACCTGAGGCTGAGAGTGTACGATAGTAGCTGTCATAATATTCGCCGCCTAACATCAAGTTGACTGTATGCGCATCATTGAATGTATTCTGATAGTTAGCAACTATGTTATAAGTCTGAGTGAAGTCACGTGTGAAACTTGCCGAAGTCGGGCGCGTGGTGTAAATTGAAGAGCCGGACTGATTGAGTTGATAGTCATGAGCTCCGCTCTCATAGACGTATTCGTCATAATACCAGTTCATCGTACCTTTGATGGTCATACCTTTAAAGAGACGAGCAGTCAAACCTGTTGTCATAGAGAGTTTGTCACACTCGTAGTCTTGAAGGAACTTGCTTGCATTCAAACGGAAGTTGTTTGCTACACCACCGTTATCTTTTGCGCCATAGAGATAATTGCCATCTTCGTCAAGGATACGCACCGTGTGAGGGAATGCTGCGGTACGTCCGAAGAGATAGCCGTCAAAGTCATAAGATGTGCCTTGATAAAGGCCGATGTTGCCCGGGCCATAAATCCAATTTGAGCGTTGGAAGTTCATCGTTGAATTTGAGGTCAACCAGTCTGTCACCTTATAATCGCCGGTAAAAGCAAATGTATAGCGCTTATAATAAGATGTGTATAGCGAGCCTTCGGCATCATAGTAGCCGAGGCCGGCGTAGTATGTGCCACGGTCGTTACCGCCTGACATGCTGACGTTGTAATCTTGAGTTGTCGGATTGACATTCAAGTTATAGTCCATCAAGTTAAGGTCGCGATAAATGATAGTCTTGTCGGGATTAATCGGGTCAATCATTGACTGCCAACCTTTGTCGAGCAAATATTTATTGCTGTCGGTCATCGTCATGATGTTATATTCCATGTCGTTAGTAATCTCTGTTCGCCCCGTTCCGAAAGGAGTGTTTGTCGACTCGAGGTCGAGGTTAAACCACGGAGAGTTTACAGCGGCTGTTCGGTACCATGTCAGATAGCCGGGAACGTCAACATAATCATAACCGTTGTCATAGAAGCTGAAGCCGTATTTTGCCGAGAAATTAATTTGACGGGTGCCTTGTTTACCTTTCTTAGTAGAAATAAGGATAACGCCACCTGCAGCACGTGCGCCGTAAAGGGCAGTAGCGCCGGCGTCCTTCAAGACTTCCATAGACTCAATATCATTTGGGTTAATATCCTCGAGTGAGCCACGCACTTGACCGTCAACGACAACTAAAGGCTCGCCTGAACCATCATAGTTGTTACCACCACGGAGGATAATTGTCGGGGTGTCACCGGGGTCACCGGTTTGGATGTAAACCTTCAAACCTGAGACAGCGCCCGCCAATGCTTGAGCAGGGTTCGCGTTAGCGCCGACAGTGAATATATCATCAGTGACTTTAGAGACAGAGTTTGTCACTTTAGCGCGTTTTTGCGTCACGCCATAACCCATAACGACCACCTCATCGAGGGCTGTTGCGTTCTCTTTGAGAACGACATTAAGTGAGCCGCCCTTCCATTTGAGGCGTTGGCTGTCAAAACCGACATAGGATATTTCAATAGTCGTACCAACGGTGATAGTTCCGAGAGAGAAATTGCCATCGAGGTCAGTACCGACGCCTAATTTAGAGCCGATAACCTTAACGCTTGCACCGATAAGCGGTTCACCGGACTCATCCACTACCCTACCTTTGCAGATAGCTTTAGCCGGAGCTACAGCAGCAGCTTCAGCGGGTGCATCATTCGGAACGGGCAGCTCCGAAGCCGCAGCTACACCCGTTCCGAGCATTGCAACAATAAATAGTGATGATAAATTATAGATGCGTTTATGCTTTGTCATATTTTTGCATGTGATTAGATTTCAAAGAAATTGAAGCTGCTAAGGAGTTGTCGTAGTGACATTCACGCCCCAAGATTTGGCACTTGTAAACTTCGTACCCTCAGTTTGACCTGTGACGTATACAACATACTGAGTTCCGGGAGTAAGCCCGGTGAAAGTGTGGGTACGCACATAAGTTGTGTAACTTGCCGTGCTGATTGGAGTTTCATCATGCTCCTTCATAGTGCCGAGATATAGCGCTATGTCATAGCCTTGAATCTCTCGTACAAGATTCCAGTTCACAGTGATTTCAGTGCCGGAAGAAGAAGATGTTGCCGTGGCAAAAATCGGGCCCAAGACATCATCCTCATCATCGCTACACGATGTCACAGTAAACAGCAAGCCACAGATGAAGAAAATTTTCATCAACGGTAGTAGATGTTTAAATCTGTTCATGATATTTAGTTTAAAATATTAATTTTATAGTAATGCGTAATCCACTGCCAACACTTTGAGATATTTGTGTAATAAGACAGCAACAATCTTGATTGACAGAGATTTTAAGGTTTCGATTTTACGCCCCGAAGATAGCCATTTTTTATATAATCTGCAAGCAATTCATAAAAAATTATACAAATGCAGTCGATTTTTTGTCTAAAATTTATTATCAGCATTACATAGCTCTCGTGGCAACAATAAAATCGTCATAAGCGGAAGCGATATTTTAAGCGCAAAATGCCGCATGGCTGAAAAGTTTTAGCTAACTTTGCGTCAGTAAAACTTAACATTATTATATATATGGCAAACTGGTTTGAATGTAAGGTTCGCTATGACAAGCTGCAAGAAAACGGTTCAGCAAAAAAAGTCACCGAGCCATACTTAGTTGATGCACTATCTTTCACTGAAGCAGAGGCACGTATCACCGAAGAACAAAAGCCTTTTATTTCAGGCGAGTTCTCTGTGTCGGCAGTAAAACGCACAAAAATAGCAGAGATATTCTTTAACGAAGGCGGTGACCGCTGGTTTTTGGTAAAAGTCGGCTTCATCACAATAGATGAAAAGACAGCAGCCGAGAAGCGCACAACATCACTGATTTTGGTACAAGCTACAACCTTCAAAGAGGCTTTTGACAACTTCCTTGAAGGCATGAAGGGCACAATGGCAGATTTTGAGATTGTATCAATCGCCGAAACGCCCCTCATGGATGTTTACAAATTAAAAGTTGAAGCTGACAGCAAACCTGCCGCAGAATAAATCATGGGGCAAATAGCTGAAAATATCGAACGAGTGCGAGCTACTCTGCCTGAGGGCGTTGAGTTGGTCGCAGTGTCGAAGTTTCACCCGATTAACGCGCTGCGCGAGGCTTATGAAGCCGGCCAGCGCGTTTTTGGTGAAAGCCGCGTACAAGAAATCACTGAGAAGTTTGACCAGATGCCTGACGATGTGCGTTGGCACTTCATTGGTCATCTCCAGACAAACAAGGTTAAGCCGCTCATCGGACGTGTGTCTCTTATTGAGAGTGTAGACAGTGAGCGTTTGCTCAACTTGATAGACCGCTTGTCAGCAGAGCGCGGTGTTGTGACGCGAGTATTGATGCAGGTTCACGTTGCTGCCGAAGAGACAAAGACCGGTTTTCTGCCGGAGGAGTTGTTGGGATACTTTAAAGAGCGTAAATTTGAGCAATTAAAGGCGACGCATCTCTGCGGCATTATGGGCATGGCAACAAATACTGATAATACAGACCGAATAAAATCTGATTTTGAGAATATTGCAAACCTGCGCAAGCGCATTCTTGAGATAGCGCCGGATTTGCGCGGTTTTGACACTGTGTCGATGGGCATGAGCGATGATTATCCATTAGCAATCGAGTGTGGCAGCACAATGGTGCGCGTGGGCACAATGATTTTCGGCGCACGCGAATATTAACCACTTTTAACCATTTATCCCAAAAAGCGGAAGTAAAACACCTCAAAAACAGGAAAAAGCTCATTTATTTCATTAATTATCTGTAACTTCGCAGCAAAACAACAAAATCGAAATCAAAAAAGAAAACAATTGTTAATAGCCATCCAAAAATCAAGTTGCGGGAGCCGGACATATTGATGGTTATAACAGGTGGACAAATAGCATATTCGAGACCTGACGGAGTGAAAGTCATACCCCTAAGTTGTCTAAAAGATTAGCTATGGCGAAATCTTTTTGAAAATTTATGACGAAAAACAAAGCACTTCAGCAAAAAAAGTGTAAATTTGTAATCTTAAAAGAGAAAATTAAATTTACCTAAAACTATAAACCTCAACATCTCACACCAATGGGAGCTTCTTCCACAAAACAGAACTATACATTACCAATTATCGTAATGTTTTTCCTGTTCGCAATGATTTCATTTGTAACAGGTTTCCAAAATCCATTTGGAGTAATACTTAGAGAGCAATTAACGCTGAGCAACCTTCAATCACAGCTTGGCAATGCTGCAAACTTTATTGCTTATGCCTTTATGGGACTGCCGGCAGGTATGATTCTTCAAAAGAAAGGCTATAAGTTCTCTGCTATTGCGGCCGTGTTGGTCGGTTTGGTCGGCGTTGCATTGATGTTCATTTCAAGTGAGCTATCAGACAAGACAACGATTTTCACAGTCTACTTGCTTGGCGCATTTGTAGCCGGATTCTCAATGTGTATGCTTAACACCGTAGTAAACCCGATGCTTAACACACTCGGCGGCGGTGGCAAGAAAGGCAATCAGTTGTTGCAATTTGGAGGTGTCAGCAACTCGTTAGCAGCGACAATCTGCCCTGTGCTTGTTGGCTATCTGATGGGTGACAACCTGAAAGATTGCACTTTGGTGCAAGCACAACCTGCGCTTTACATCGCAATGGGTATCTTCTTGCTCGCGCTTATCGTATTGGTACTTTCAAAACTTCCCGAGCCTATTCTTGACGAGATTAAGAATGGAGGCAAGAAGGAGGAACAACCGAGCGTGACAAGCGTTCTCAAATTTCGCCACTACGTGCTCGGCATTGTTGCTATTTTCCTTTATATCGGTGTCGAAGTAGGTGTGCCTAATATTGCAAACCTCTTTATGACCACAGATCTTGGCATACCTGCAGGTGTAGCAGGCTCATTGGTCGGCATGTACTGGTTCTTGATGCTTGTAGGTCGTCTTATCGGCGGTAGCCTTGGCGGTAACATTTCAAGCCGCACAATGATGACAACAGTGTCCGCTATTGCGATTGTGCTTATTCTTGCAGCAATTTTCAGCCCGACAACGACCACAGTGTCAATGCCCGGCTTCACCAATATGTCATTCACCATTTATCAAGTACCTATCAACATTTTGTTCCTCGTGCTTATCGGACTTTGCACGTCAATCATGTGGGGCGGTATCTTTAACCTCGCAGTTGAAGGTCTCGGCAAATATACAGCCGTAGCGTCAGGCTTGTTTATGGTTATGGTATGCGGCGGCGGTATTATCCCCTTGTTGCTTGGTGCGGTAGCAGACAGCTTCGGTTACTTGCAAAGCTACTGGGTGCTCTTTGCAGCCCTCGTTTACATGTTGCTTTACGCATTGATTTTCTCACGTCCGAGCAAAAATATGCCTAAAGAATAATGCAGATTATTCATTAACAAGATATTAAACCTCTCTATGGCTAACCGCGAGTCGGTTGGTCAAGGGAGGTTTTCTCACGATAACAATAACCTATTCTTCTACAATTACAATAGTCAATTAGTTATGGATAGAAATCTTATGACACGCGGTGCAGATAACATCCGTATTTTAGCTGCATCTATGGTAGAAAAAGCTAAATCAGGACACCCCGGCGGCGCTATGGGTGGTGCTGATTTTGTCAACGTATTATATTCAAGTTTTTTGGTAACAGACCCTGATGATCCGTGTTGGTTTGCACGTGACAGATTTTTCTTGGATCCCGGTCACATGTCACCGATGCTTTATTCAGTGCTTGCGCTCACCGGCAAATATAGTTTGGAAGACCTCCAACAATTCCGTCAGTGGGGCAGCGTAACGCCGGGACACCCGGAAGTAGAGCCACACCGCGGCGTTGAGAACACATCAGGTCCTCTCGGTCAAGGTCACACAATGGCTGTTGGTTCAGCTATCGCAGAACGTTTCCTCGTGGCTCGTTTTGGTGAGACAATTTCACACAAGACTTACGCTTTCATCAGTGATGGTGGTGTACAAGAAGAAATATCACAAGGCACAGGTCGTATCGCGGGCTTCCTCGGTTTGTCAAACCTCATTATGTTCTACGACTGCAACAAGGTGCAACTTTCAACCGATGTTGATGCTGTAAACAATGAAGACTATGCAGCAAAATATCGCGCATGGCACTGGAACGTCATTGAAATTAACGGCAATGATCCCGTTGAAATCGCAGACGCTATCACAAAGGCACAAGCTGAGACAAAACGTCCGACTATCATCATCGGTCACACCGTAATGGGTAAGGGCGTTGTTAAGGCTGACGGTTCAAACTTTGAGGGCAAATGTTCAACTCACGGTCAACCCTTGAGCAAATCAGGTGCTGACTATGCTGCCACTATCAAAAATCTCGGTGGCGATGCTGAAAATCCTTGGGTTATCTTTGATGACGTAAAAGAGCTCTATGCAAAACGTGCAGAAGAGCTCCGCAAGATTGTTGCAGAACGTCGCGCCGCTCACAAGGCTTGGGCTGAGAAGAATCCCGAACTGGCAGCTCAGCTTGAAAGCTACATTGCACACAAGCTCCCTGCTATCGACTACGCAGCAATTGCACACAAGCCAAATACATCAACACGTCAAGCATCAGCCGACGTGCTCTCTGTACTCGCAGAGAAAGTTGGCAATATGATTGTGTCATCAGCCGACCTCGCAAACAGCGACAAGACTGACGCATTCTTGAAGAAGACCCATCCCTTCACAGCTGATGACTTCACCGGAGCATTCCTTCATGCCGGCGTAACAGAGCTCACGCTTGCCGCTATCATGAACGGTATCGCGCTCCACGGTGGTTGTGAACAAGCATGCGGTACATTCTTTGTATTCTCAGACTACATGAAGCCCGCGGTTCGTATGGCAGCGTTGATGGAGCTTCCCGTGAAGTATATCTGGACACACGATGCATTCCGCGTAGGTGAAGACGGTCCTACACATGAGCCTGTTGAACAAGAGGCACAAATCCGTTTGCTTGAAGGCATCAAGAACTTCTCAGGCAAGCCTTCAGTTCTCGCTATCCGTCCTGCTGATGCAGCCGAGACATCTGTTGCATGGCAAATGGCAATGGACAATCACGACACCCCGACAGCTCTTATTCTTTCACGACAAGACATCAAAGACCTGCCGTCAGAGAGTGGCAACCGCTTTGCTGATGCTTGCGGAGCACACAAGGGTGGTTATGTTGTTGTCAACAAAGGCAAGGCAGATATCGTGCTCGTTGCCAACGGTTCTGAAGTTTCATTGCTCTGCGAAGTTGCCGACTTGCTTAAAGCAGAAGGTGTACAAGCGCGCGTAGTGTCAATGCCGTCAGTTGGATTGTTCAACGCACAAGATGCAGCATATCGCGAGAGCGTGTTGCCCGCAGGCGTTCCTCAATATGGTCTCACCGCAGGTCACCCGACGACATTGCGCATGATACGCGGCTTTGTAGGCGAAATCTGGGGCATGGAACGCTTTGGCGCTTCTGCTCCTTACAAGGTGCTTGATGAAAAATTTGGTTTCACAGCCGAGAATATTCTCGCACAAGTTAAAGCTCAATTAGCTCACTAATATTAGCTACATAAATCGGTCAAAGGCTCACACTGACTGTCTTTGACCGATTTTTATTTTTTATAAAAATCAGCCTGTGAAAATTCTCAGACAAATATATGCACTACTGACGGCAGACGAGCGTCACAAGATGGTGAAGATGTGGTACACGATAATCATCACTTCAATACTTGACCTTGTCGGTATAGCCGTGCTTATTCCGGCGATATTCGTCATATTCGGCGACAACGTGAACCGCAACAACGCCCTAATCATCTGCCTTGTTGCGCTTGTATTCGTGGCGACTAAGAACTCGCTGATACTCTATATGACGCGCTACCGCAACAAATTCATGCTCACGCTGTATCGTCGTCTTAGTCTGAGACTGTTTCGCTATTACTATAACAGTGGATTGCTGTTTTTGAGGCGTAACAACATCCACCGCCTCAGTTTTGATGTCATCAATACGTGCCACTATTTCGCGTTCAATTTGCTGTCGCCATTGCTCTATATGGCGGGCGAGTTGTTGCTAATCGTAATGATTACCGTGGCATTGCTCTTTTATAAGCCATATATGGTGGTGCTGTTATATCTGACATTCCTGCCATTTGCAATTATCTATATCTTCGCTATACGCAAACCTGTGCGTGCCTACGGCAAAATCGAATTGGAAGAACGCCGCCGCCAGAACAATCGCATAACAGAAGCGTTTGCCGGATATTCCCAACTTGAAATTAATGATGCCCTACCCACCATTGCACAGCGCATTGAAGTCGGGCTGAAAACCATAAGCGATGTGCGCATTAAGTTGTCAACGATACAATTTCTGCCCTCAGGTTTTTCTGAGCTTGCTATCATCGCAGCCCTCACCGTAATTATTTTAATTGCAGACACAGCAGAACTGCGCACGACATTAGGTATGTTTGGCGTTGTTGCATTGCGACTGCTGCCGTCACTGCGCAGTGTCATCTCCGGATGGACGCAAGTTCAAAACTGCTCATACGCGATTGATGTCATTTCAGTCATCAGTAACGAGACCGAGCCTGTAAACCAAGACCCGGCACAAAGTGTGACATTCAATGACAGTATCACGATTGACAACTTGACATATAGCTATCCTGACGGCAAGCGAGTGCTCGAAGGGCTCAACTGCGTCATAAAATACGGCGAATATGTCGGCATAAAAGGTCAGAGTGGCATAGGCAAAAGCACGCTTTTCAATTTGCTTTTAGGCTTCATCCACCCCGACAGCGGACAAATTGCCATTGACGGCAAAGTGTTGACTGATGCCAATGTTAAAAGCTGGCAGCGACAAATCGGCTATGTTGCACAAGACACATACATCATCGAGGGCACAATTGCCGAAAATATTGCACTCGGACTTGACGACATCGACCGCGACAAAGTGGAACAGTTGCTCAAAAAAGTGGAATTTCCGCTAAGCGAAATGGAGAATGGCATAGACCAAGCAATCGGCTTGAACGGCAGCCGACTTTCAGGCGGTCAGAAGCAACGCATAGCCATCGCACGTGCGCTGTACAAAGGCACAAACCTATTGCTGCTTGACGAAGCTACATCGGCACTTGACAGCGAATCGGAGCATAGCATCAACCGAATGTTGCGCACCATTCCCGATGTTACCGTTATCATCATCACACACCGCGACTCTGCTCTTGCGGACTGCGACCGCACTATCACTATCGGCTAAGGCATCGGATTATCCGACGAGCCGGCAGCATCCTCATGACGGGTGATATATTGATTATAATAGGAGAGCAAAAGCGTGGTCAATGGCAGAGCGACAATCAGACCTATAAAGCCTAACAGATAGCCCCAAATCGAGATTGACAGCAAAATAATCGCAGGGTTTAAGCCCATAGACTTGCCCATGATGTGCGGAGTAAGTATCAAATCTTGGATGCACTGCACAATGACATAAACTGCCATCATCTCACCCCATATTCCCCAGAAGCTCACACTCGCATTCACCGAACAGATAACGCAGAGCAAAGTAGTCGGAATAATCGAAATCAGTTGGAGATAAGGCACCATATTAAGCAGTCCTATAAACATGCCCATAACTATCGCTAATGGGAATTTAATAATCAAGAAGCCTATGCTGAATAATATGCCGACACAGAAAGCTACCAAAGCCTGACCACGGAAATAGTGATTCATTGACACCTTGATGTCGTTGGCAATTTTAAACGTCACTTTGCGATATTTCGGTGGCACCATATTCTTGAAGCCACGCAGCAGGCGCTCATAATCGAGCATTATGAACACAACATATAAGATGACAATAAACCAGCTAAATATGCCTAACAACAGGTCATAGCCGCTTGCCACGACCTTAGACAATGCGTTAAATATCGAATGCCAATCTTGATGTGTCAACTCGCGCGAGATGCTTTCAAAGTCGATAGACTTGCGCAAGAAGCTGTGCACGCTCTCAGGGATTAGCGGTATTGACGTGCCGTTTTTAGCATACTGCGAAAGCACTGTTGCTACCTGATGCGATTCCTCCATTATCGACGGCACAAAAATATAGCATAAGGCCACGATGACAGCTACTACCTCAAAGAGAGTAAGGAAAATCGGCACGATGCGGTTTCTAACGTGCAAGAGTTTGCGGTTAAATTGGACGAAAGGCTCGAGGATATAAGCAATGAGCCATGCCACCAAAAACGGCAACAAGACAGAGCTGAGCAGGTTGAGCAGCCAGACAATACCTAAAATTGTTAAAACAGTAATAATAATGCGCACAACACGGTCAAAAGTGTACGGACGCGATGCGCCGGGCTGCATATTTGGCGTTTTTTCTGACATTTTATTATTCTTTTTTAATGGAATGCTCCCAAAGTTAATAATTTTGCAGTAATTTTGCACATTATAATAACGAATAAATAATCAAAAATAAATAATTAATTCACACCTTTTATGACAACACAGGTTAAACAACTCCTAAACGACAAGGCATGGGCACGTTGGACTGCGTTGGTGCTAATAGCGCTGATGATGTTCTTCGGCTATATGTTTGTCGATGTATTAGGACCGGTAAAGAGTATGCTTGAGTCAGAGATAGGCTGGTCATCAACCGCCTACGGCACATATCGAGCAGCAGAATACTTCTTAAACGTATGCGGCTTTTTGATTGTTGCCGGATTTATTCTTGACAAGACAGGCATCCGCTTCACCGGCGTACTATCAGCATCGTTGATGTTGATAGGTGCAGCAATTAAACTTTATGGCATCAGCAGCTGGTTTGCAGGCTCAGCGCTCGAAGGATGGCTCAACTCATGGTGGGTAGCACTTCCGGCAAGCGCAAAGATGGCTTCTCTCGGCTTCATGATTTTTGGTTGTGGCTGCGAAATGGCAGGTACTACCGTTTCAAAAGCTATTGCAAAATGGTTTAAAGGCAAAGAAATGGCGCTTGCGATGGGACTCGAAATGGCGATTGCACGTTTCGGCGTGTTCGCTATCTTCTCATTCTCACCGTGGATTGCCGAGAAAATGGGCTCAGTAGTAGTTCCCGTAGCAATCTGCACATTGCTCTTGCTCATCGGTTTGATTTGCTTCTCAGTGTTCTGCATCCTCGACAGCAAGTTTGACAAGCAACTTGGTGAGGCAGCCAAAGGCGAGCCCGAAGAGGAATTTAAAGCATCAGACATTAAGAAAATCTTTGGTAGCCAAGTATTCTGGGTCGTTGCATTGCTTTGCGTGCTCTATTACTCAGCAATCTTCCCCTTCCAAGCATACGGCGCAGAGATGTTGCAATGTAACCTCGAAGGTATCTCTGCAAAAGAAGCCTCAGACATTTTCCGTTGGTTCCCCGTTGGAGCAGCGGTTATCACCGTGTTCCTCGGCAACTTCCTTGACCGTCGCGGCAAGGGTGCAACGATGTTGATTTTAGGTGCAATATTGCTCATCTGCTGCCACTTGATTTTCGCATTCTTGCTACCTGCGACACACAGCGAAATTTTGGCATACGCAACAATTATCGTTCTCGGCATCTCATTTGCCCTCGTGCCCGCCGCCCTCTGGCCCAGCGTGCCTAAGATTATTGATGAGAAAGTGCTCGGTAGCGCATACTGCTTGATTTTCTGGGTACAGAACATCGGCCTATGCCTCGTGCCGCTGTTGATTGGTAATGTACTTGACAAGGTTAACGCCAACAACCCCGCAGTCATCGCCGCAAAAGAGCAAATCGAACAGCTCCACGCCGCAGGCGTTGAAAGCCCCGACGTATTCATCCCCTACGACTACACCATCCCGATGGTAATCTTCGCAGGCTTCGGCGTATTGGCATTGGTTATCGGCAT
>CAYYAA010000033.1:0-20476 GCA_964469875.1 uncultured Bacteroides sp. | reverse complement strand
ATGTGGCATTTGGCTGGTTTTTGATGTGGCATTTGGCTGATTTTTGATGTGGAACTTGGCTGATTTTTGATGTGGCATTTGGCGGGTGTCACTAATTGTGACAAATCGTTTTGTGTAAGGGAAGAAAACTGTTTTTGCAATATTGCTATAATTTGGTTATCTTTGCAAGTCACAAACTTTGTATTAGCTATCGCTTAATGAACGAAACTAAAAAGAACTCACTGATAGGCAATTTGCTGAAATATGTCATACCACTCATAATCAGCATAGGCCTTTGTTATCTGCTTTTTACAGGCATTGATTTTAAAGAAATGATGGAGATTATCCGTCGCGAATGTGATTTCCGTTGGATAGGTCTCACCTTGTTGATAAGCATCTTCTCGCACATCTTCCGTGCTATGAGGTGGAATATACAACTGCGTGCGCTTGACATTAAATCATCGCTTTTTGCGCTTACGCTCAGCATCTTTGGCACGTATGCCGTCAACCTCGTGTTCCCGCGTTTGGGTGAGGTGTGGCGCACGGGTTACATTGCCCAGCGTGAACGTGCACCGTTTACGACCGTCTTTGGCTCAATGGTAGCTGACCGTTTGGCTGATACCGTGACCGTGCTGTTGTTGACAATCGTAACATTTCTGCTTGCGTCAAAAGCTATCGTGGCTTTTGTGAGTGAGAATGCTGAGAGCTATCTTGGCATTGTTAACACCTTGACGTCGCCGTGGCTTTGGCTCGCTATTGTAGCGGTTGGCGCTTTGTTGTGGTGGTTTTTGACCCGCAAGACTTCAAATAAATTTGTACAGAAGATACAGTCAACGCTCAAGGAGCTGTGGGTGGGCTTTTCGGCTATCTTGACCATGCCCGGCAAGGGTAAGTGGTTGATCTTGA
This sequence comes from uncultured Bacteroides sp., assembly GCA_964469875.1. Taxonomy (GTDB): domain Bacteria; phylum Bacteroidota; class Bacteroidia; order Bacteroidales; family Muribaculaceae; genus CAG-873. The sequence goes on along the minus strand of CAYYAA010000033.1, from coordinate 19,591 downwards.
CATTTTGCATCTGGGGTTGCTACTTTATGCAACTCTATGTTGCGTTCTATGCTTTCCCCTTCACGCGAGACATCTTGGCTCAATATGGCGCACTCGCTGCATTGGTGGCATTTGTGTTGTCAAGCATCTCGATGGGTGTGCCCTCAAATGGCGGTATCGGTCCGTGGCAGTGGGCGATAATATTCGCTTTGAATATCTATGGACTTGACAAGGCAAGCGGCGGCGCATTTGCCAACCTTGTCTTGGGCATGCAGACACTGCTGTTGATAGTGCTCGGTATCTTCACTTTTATAGCAATAGCATTCGATAAAAAGCGCGCTACACGTCGCGTACAACAATAAACATTACAATTAATTAACCCCGGAATAATCTAACGAACATGGCAAAGGTTATTATCATCGGTGTAGGCGGTGTAGGCTCAGTGGTAGCCCACAAATGCGCCCAACATCCAGAGGTGTTCAATCAAATTGTGCTTGCATCACGTACAAAATCAAAATGTGATGCATTGGCAAAGGCTATCGGTGCCGATAATATTACGACTGACAGCGTGGATGCTGACAGCGTAGAGCAACTTGTTGCACTCTTCCGCCGTCATCAACCTGAATTGGTTATCAATGTGGCGTTGCCATATCAAGACCTCACTATTATGGACGCTTGTCTTGAGTGTGGCGTGAACTATCTTGACACTGCCAACTATGAGCCTAAAGATGTGGCTCACTTTGAGTATTCATGGCAGTGGGCTTATCGTGAACGCTTTGAGAAGGCCGGATTGACAGCAATCCTCGGTTGCGGTTTTGACCCGGGCGTTTCGGGCGTGTTCACAGCTTATGCCGCAAAACATCACTTCAGCGAGATGCAATATCTTGATATCGTGGACTGTAATGCCGGCAACCACGGCAAGGCTTTTGCTACAAACTTTAACCCCGAAATCAACATCCGCGAGATTACACAGAACGGACGCTACTATAAGAATGGTCAATGGATTACAACCAAACCACTTGAAGTTCACACTGAGTTGACCTATCCTAACATTGGCGGTCGTGACTCTTACCTGCTCTATCACGAGGAGCTCGAGTCGCTCGTTTTGAATTATCCGACTATCAAGCGCGCTCGCTTCTGGATGACCTTCGGTCAAGAATATCTCACTCACCTTCGTGTTATCCAAAACATCGGCATGGCGCGTATTGATGAGGTTGAATATAATGGCACCAAGATTGTGCCATTGCAGTTCCTCAAAGCTGTGTTGCCAAATCCGCAAGACCTCGGCGAGAACTATCACGGCGAGACATCTATCGGCTGTCGCATCTCAGGTCTCGATAAGGAAGGCAAGCCCACGACATACTACATCTACAACAACTGCTCACATGAAGCAGCTTACAAGGAAACAGGTATGCAAGCTGTTAGCTATACAACAGGCGTTCCCGCTATGGTTGGCGCTATGATGTTCCTTACAGGCAAATGGTGCAAGCCCGGCGTTCACAATGTCGAAGAGTTTGACCCGGATCCATTCTTGACAGAGCTCGCAAAGGACGGTCTGCCATGGCACGAAATCATCGGTCAAGACCTCGAAGTTGACAAAATTGATAACTAAAATCTAATCAAATATTTAAGCATGGAAAATATTAGCATTAACATTTCCAACGCACTCGGCGTAATCAGCCAAGCAGATGTAGACGCATTGGCAGCCGATGCTCAAAAGAGTCTTGCAAAACTTACTGACGGCACAGGTGCCGGTAATGACTTCCTCGGTTGGGTAGACCTGCCAACTCGCACTTCTGCCGAATTCCTCGCAGACGTCAACGCTACTGCCGCTCAATTGCGTCAGGATTGTGAAGTTGTCGTTGCTATTGGCATCGGTGGTAGCTACCTCGGTGCAAAGGCTGTTGTTGAGGCTCTCAGCGACTCTTTTGCCGCTTACAAGAACAACGGCACACAAGTGGTATTCGCAGGTCAAAACATCGGCGAAGACTATCTCTATGAACTCCAAAGCTATCTTAAAGACAAGAAATTCGGTATCATCGTGATTTCAAAATCAGGTACAACTACCGAACCGGCAATCGCTTTCCGTTTGCTTAAGGAGCAACTCGAATCACAACTTGGCCATGCAGAAGCAGCTAAGCGTATCGTTGCTATCACAGACGCAAAACGCGGCGCATTGCGTACACTCGCAACCTCTGAAGGCTACAAGACATTTGTTATTGACGACAACGTAGGCGGTCGCTTCTCAGTACTCAGCCCCGTAGGTTTGTTGCCTATCGCTGTTGCCGGTTATGACATCAATGCACTTGTTGAAGGCGCCGTAGCTATGCAGAAAGCAACACTCGCAGGTGACTGCAAAGCTGCTGTCACTTATGCACAAACTCGCAATGCTCTCTATCGCGCAGGCAAGAAGATTGAAATCCTTGTTAACTATAACCCCAAACTTCACTACTTCGGTGAATGGTGGAAACAACTCTATGGCGAAAGCGAAGGCAAAGACCACAAAGGCATCTTCCCCGCTGCCGTTGATAACTCTACAGACCTTCACTCTATGGGCCAATGGATTCAAGACGGTGAACGCACCATCTTTGAAACCGTTATCTCTGTTGCCAAAACTCGCCACAGTGTAATCATTCCTTCTGACGAAGCAAATCTTGACGGTCTTAACTACATCGCTGGCAAACACGTTGACGAAGTAAATAAGATGGCAGAACTCGGCACCCGTCTCGCTCACGTTGACGGTGGCGTGCCCAACTTGCACATCGTGCTTCCCGCCCTCGAAGAGCGTTACCTCGGTCAGTTGATTTACTTCTTTGAAGCGGCTTGCGGCGTTAGCGGCTACCTCCTTGACGTAAATCCGTTTAACCAACCCGGTGTTGAGGCTTACAAACGCAATATGTTTGCACTCCTCGCAAAGCCCGGTTACGAAAAAGAAACCGAAGCTATCAAAGCACGTCTCTAATTATCAGATTACATAGTCGCCCGGCGATGTGTCAACACTCAATGACACATCGTCAGGCGATTTCTCTTTAACACCACTCTATGTCTGCCGAAACATTAAAGCTCAATGCCGCGCCCGGTCCGATTGGCGTTTTTGATTCAGGATACGGCGGTCTGACCATTCTCAGACAGATACGCAAAGCCTTGCCCGATGCAGATTATATCTACTTGGGTGACAATGCGCGTGCGCCCTACGGTACACGTTCTTTTGATATTGTCTATAAGTTTACACTCGAAGCAGTCCGCTATCTTTTTGCGCAAGGCTGTCATCTCGTCATCTTAGCCTGTAACACTGCCTCCGCAAAGGCGTTGCGCAGCATACAGCAGCGAGACCTTCCGGAGCTTGACCCATCGCGCCGTGTCTTGGGCGTGATACGTCCCACGGTAGAGGCTGTTGGCGAGCTGTCGCAAAACGGTCATATCGGTGTCCTCGCCACTCCCGGCACTGTCGCTTCGCAGTCTTATGACATGGAGATTGCCAAACTTTACCCCGACTACATAACCGTCTCTCGCGCTTGTCCGATGTGGGTGTCACTCGTCGAATATCACGAGGCGGATAAGCCCGGCGCAGACTATTTTGTCAAGCAAGAGGTGGATGCGCTGTTCGCTAAAGATGCGTCTATAGACACCGTTCTTTTGGCGTGTACGCATTATCCGATACTTTATGATAAGATACGTAAGTACGTGCCGCAAACTGCTAAAATCATAAGCCAAGGTGACCTCGTGGCTGCTTCACTTTGCGACTACCTAAAACGCCATCCTGAAATAGATAATAAGATAACACGCAATGGCTTTGCACGCTTCCTTACGACCGAAAATCCTGCGAAGTTTGAGTCACTCGCTTCGCTGTTCCTCGGTCACGAAGTTAATGCTGAACACGTAGATATAACTACAAAACAATAACTAAACAACTATGAGTGAAAAACTTACTTTTGAGCTGATAATCATGGCGGTATGCGTGATTGTGTATGCTGTACATTTCAAATTAAGCATTGCTGCGAAGTATAAACGCCTTGTCAAGGATTTGGCGGTTTATGCGTTCACGTTAGCTTTGACACACGTGCTACTAACGGCTATCGGCAGTGAGAGCTACTTGCTTGAATTAGTGCTGTTCGTTGTCATTGTCTGCGCGATTAATGGTATAGAGATTCTCTTCAAGAAAAAACAATAGAGTCTAATTTACAGCAAGATATAGCTGAAAAATGTTACGATACATATATTTTAACGCGAATATTCTTGCTGAGTGAGAAAAAAGTCGTAACTTTGTCGTCGGGTAAGTCCTACACGACCAGCTCCTTGAAAATCCCCCAGGTCTTGACCGAAGCAAGGGTATCAGGTTGTAGCGGTGCGATGTAGTAAGCTTGCCCTTTTTTTGTGCCCTGTCGGCTGAGTTCTCGGAGCTGTTGTTAGCCAAAGAGGACTCTGAAGTCTTGGCGAGGGAGTTTGGGATTGGGAACGCAGATTGCGGGGGTTGATGGTGTGTTAGTGAAGGTCATGCCGTAGTTGAGGCTGTCTGTAAGTTGAGCCCATAATGCGGCTGTCTCGCTGTCGAGACGGGTTGTGAATATAGTTGTTATGTTTTTTTCTGAAATTGCGCGACAGAGGCGTTTATTCGCGTCTGACGAGCCGTCTGTGCAACCGCTGATAATTATCATGTCGGCATCTGCCGCCGTGTCTGTTAGGGTAATAGATTTTGATGCACAGCGCACGATGTCTCTGAGCAGTGCGCTGTCTTTATCGTCAACTATCATCACGTGTTTTGGACGAAAATAGTTGACGGTTCTAAATATGCACGTTGCAGCGCTAAATGTAACGGAACACTTTGCCGACTTTTTGCCGACAAAGTGTTCCGCTATTTTGTGGTATGCGTAATAGGCATAGCGTTCTTTTAGTACCTCGGTGACAAAGCGGTAGGCAAATGGCGAGTGTATGCCGAATCCTCTGCCGTGTCGCCAGCGTATGAAGTAGTCAAGTGGTGCTATTCTTCGCATTTCTTATAAGCTAAAAAGAGGCCTGCAATGCAGAGCAGATAGATTAATATGATGCAGACATAAGCCACAGTCGAGCAGGTGTGGAGCGATTGCGGGTCAAATGTCATCACAATCTCGTGTTTGCCGGCGGGGATTTGTATCGCACGGAGCAGGTAGTTCACGCGACCGATTTGAGCCTCGTTGCCGTCAATGGTTGCGCGCCAACCCCACGGGAAGTAGACTTCTGAGAACACGCCTGTCGCGCCGTTTGCTGTGGCTGCGTGATAGCGCAGAGTGTTGGGTGAGTAAGATGTAAGATAGATGGTGTCAGCGGCTGAGACGCTTTGTTTGCCCTCTCCGAGCGCATCTTTAAATTTGTTGTCTGCAACAGCGGTGGTGTTGATGTCGAGGTCTGTCAGAGCAGCCATTTCAGCGTCTGCATTGTCAACATATTTGATATCTCCAACGAGCCAAGCATTGCCTTTGGCGTAGCTGTTGACCATGATGGGATAATCTTTGTCGCCGGTTATCACGTAACGAGTGTTGAGCATGTCGAGCACTTTGTATGAAGTGCGCAAGCGTTTGATGACGTCTTGTTGGTCGGCGGGATATTGCGCCATTATGCTGTCATCGCGTAGCTCGGGAGCGTAGCCGAATGATAAGACGGGAGATAATTGACGTTGGATGATGTCTTCAAAACGATTGAGTTTTGCTGCATGGTAGCCGCCAATCATCTTGTGGAAGTAGGAGCGGTTGGCTTGAGTGAAGCCGGGAATGTCTATCACGCGGTAAGATTGTGCGGTGTCGGCGAGTATGGCTTTGTCAATGTCGTCAGGCACGAACATCGCTTCGCGGCTCTGCTCAGCGGTGCAGAAGCTGGAGTGTGATACATAGCGCTTGTCTATGGCATAGAGGTCAACGAGGATGGCAATGCCGACAATGGCAGTGGCATAGCCGGGTTTGATTTTGCGCTGTAAGCCTAAGATGATAGCGCCGGCACCAATGATGATGAAGATGAGTGAACGCCAGCCGTCAGCCTTGACCATGCCGTAGCGAAGGTCTGTGATAGCGTCTTCGTTTGTGGGGTTTGAGAGTGAATATTGGTAGACGGCTTGACTTGCCTCTTGGGGTGTCATGTTGTAGGATTGTGTCATCTGCATGACCTGATTTTGGATGTCTGTCACTGTTGCGCGGTCGCTGTCAGTGATAGCGTCGCCAAAGAGTGAGGGAACAAAGATGGCTGCGAGACACAATACGGCGGGAACGCCAAATGAGATTGCTATTTCGCGACGGTAGCGCTTCAAGGCGTTGTCGGTGCTGAACAGCTGTTGCAATGCCATAATGCCGAGTAGTGGCATGGTGAACTCTGCGATTACCAAGATGCTCTCAACGGCGCGGAATTTGTTGTAAAGCGGGAAGTGGTAAATCATAAAGTCTGTCAAGGTCTCAAAGTTGCGACCGAGAGCGAGCAATAGCGATAGCACGGTCATGATGACTAATGCCCATTTTGTCGGACCTTTTACGATGAAGCAGCCGAGCAAGAAGAGTGCGCACACGATAGCTCCGATGTAGACCGGGCCGTTTGTGCCTTCTGAATCGTTGAAATATTGCGGCAGATATGGCAGGAGTGCTCCGGCGGGAGTGTCATTATATTTTGATGCTTCAGGCATTGTTGACAATGACATATAGCTCATATTGCCTTGCTCGGGACGCGCTGTTGCTCCGCCTTTGATGTTCGGGATAAGCAGTGAGAATGATTCGCTTTTGCCGTAGCTCCAACCGATGATGTCTTGTTTTGGGAGGCCTCCTGTGGGGCGCTCGCTGTCATCGGATGCGTTTTGAGCCGTTATTGGAATAAGCTCAGACTGAGCGCGTTTGGTCTCTTTTGAGTATTCATAAGTGTTGTATAGACTCGGTGAATTAGCACCGACAGCGAGTAAACCTCCGGCAATGCAAACCGCAGAAGCGATGAGCCATTGCTTAATCTTGTTCTCCTTAACGGCGGTGACGAGCCATGCGATGGCAAGTGCTACCATGACGAAAAGGAAGTAGTAGGTCATTTGAGGGTGGTTCGCGTTAAGTTGCAATGTGGCGAATAGCGAAAGCAAGGCAGCGCCGGCGATATAGCGACCGCGATAACAGAGCATCATTCCGGCAATAGTCGGTGGTATGTATGTGAGAGCTACAAATTTCCAGATATGACCTGCGCCGATAATGATGACGAAATAAGACGAGAAGCCCCATGCTATTGCTCCAATCAGAGCATAATACCATCGCATCTTCATCGCATACAGCAGGATGAGGAAGCCAAACATCATCATAAACAGCAAGTTGGCAGGTGAAGGCAGCCCTAAACCATAGACAGTGTTAAGCCAGTCAAAAAGCGCATTAGAGGGGTATGACGGCGAGATTTGGAATGTCGGCATGCCGCCGAAGAGCGAGTTTGTCCATAAGGCTTTTTCGCCTGTTTGTTCATACCAATGTTGAGCTTCCTGACCGTTGGCAGCGCCCTGCTGCATATCGGCTTGGCGCAACGATGTACCGTCAAACGCATCGGGGTAAAAGAAAGAGACTGAGATGACTGCCATCACGATGACAGACACGAAGAAACCCCACACTTGGGGCTTGCGTAACTGACTTAATATTCGGTTCATTATCAATAGGATATTTTGTAAGCTTATTTGAGCAGCAAAATTAGCAAAGTTTTTTATAATGTACAAGTGCAGTTTTTAGACCAATCTTCTGTGTTGGTAACTACTTGGTTGAAGCATCGTTGCGTCGCAATTCGTTAGCATCGAGCTTGTCTGTAGTGATAAAGTCGCAGCCCATTGCTTTAAATCGTTCGTAGTCGTCGCGGTCGTTTACCGTCCAGATATTCACTTCGGCATTGTTGCTATGGAATATTCTAACCGTCTCATCGTCAACATAATCATATTGAATATCAACGCCGAGCTGCAGTGAGTCACACCATTCGACATTTTCAGCCCATTTTTTAGCTGTTAGAAATTGTAACTTAATGTCAGGAAAATTGTTGCGAATATATTCCAAACAAGGCTTCATTGAGGTCAAAATGATACAATCGTTGCGGAATCCTTTGCTCTCAATAAGTTTGACAAGGGCGGGAATCATTGATTGGTCGGTGTAGTTAATTCCGGTGGCGAATTTGAGCTCTATGAGCGGCTTGACCGAGCCGGAGCGACAGATGTCGAGCATTTCGGCAAGAGTGGCGATTGTGCCGGTGTAGGTGTTGCCTCCACGAGTTTGTGTCAACTGTTCGGCCTTGAGCTCAGCGAGAGTAGCCTCTGCCACTTTCAGCTTGCCGCCGAGACGTTCTGTTGATTCGTCGTGAGACAAGACAAAACAAGAGTCCGCTGTCACTCGTACATCAGTCTCAAGATAATCATAGCCCAAGCGCACACCGTTAGAGAACGATTCGACAGAACTTTCAACGCCATAAATAGAGCCGCGATGACCGACAAAGCGCATCTGTGCCTCGCAATTAATTGCCATTAACAGACAAATAGATATGATAAAAGCTTTCATGATAGTGCTTCTTATTGTTTAGTTGTTAAACAAATCGTCCATGTTCAAAGTTAAATATTTTGGGTTGTTCGGACAAATAAAATTCTGAGTTTTTACTTTATCTATGCCAAAAACATGAGATAAAGTAAAAACTCAGATATATTTTCGACCTTATGGCGAGGATATTGGTATAATTATGTCTATTTTCTGTGCTTATTCAAATATCTAATGATATGCCGTTGTTGAACATTTGAGATATAGGGTTGTTGTATATTTCAAAAATCAAAATTTGTGAGTTATGAAAGTATCAACAACAAACATCAAGCTGTACACGTTCAGCTATGAGCAAGCTCGAACATGGGGCATTGCCGCACTCTTTATTATCGGCAATATTGTGTTGCCGCAAGTGTGTCACCTACTTCCAAACGGCGGTCAGATTTTGCTCCCTATCTACTTTTTCACGTTGATAGGAGCGTTTAAATATGGCTGTTCTGTGGGATTGTTAACGGCGGTGCTCTCACCGTTGGCAAATTATCTGCTCTTTGGTATGCCTGCTGAGAGTGCATTGATTGGCATACAGATTAAGAGTGTATTGTTGGCATTGTTTGCCGGACTTGCCGCAGCGGGATTTAAGCGTATCTCATTTCCTATCTTGTTGGCAGTAGTGCTGTCTTATCAAGTGGTCGGCAGTCTGATAGAAGGGCTTGTCGCAGGTAATGCTGAGATTGGGATGCAAGATTTTAAGATAGGCATTCCCGGTATGATTGTGCAAGTTGTCTTTGGCTATGCTTTTCTGCGCTATGTTTTAAAGAAATAGACCAATCTAATATAGAAAAGCCCCGATATTCCGCTTTGGGTATCGGGGCTTTCAAATTTTGTTATATCGTCAGACTGTTAGTCGATGATGTCAAAACCGGTGTAGCGACGGAGGCACTCAGGAACGATGATGCCTTGAGGTGTCTGGTTGTTCTCGAGCAATGCTGCCATGATACGCGGCAGTGCTAAAGCAGAGCCGTTAAGAGTGTGGCAGAGTTGCGGTTTCTTGTCTTCACCACGGAAGCGGCATTTGAGACGGTTAGCTTGGTAAGTTTCAAAGTTAGATACAGATGAAACTTCGAGCCAACGCTTTTGAGCCGCAGAGAATACTTCAAAGTCAAAAGTGATAGCTGAAGTGAAGCTCATGTCGCCACCGCAGAGGCGAAGGATATGCCATGGCAAGCCGAGTTTGTCGAGCAAACCTTGAACGTGGTCTTTCATCTCTTCGAGTGCGGCGTAAGAGTTCTCAGGACGTTCGATGCGCACGATTTCTACCTTGTCAAATTGGTGCAGACGGTTAAGACCGCGCACGTCCTTGCCGTAGCTGCCGGCTTCGCGGCGGAAACAAGCAGAGTAAGCGCAGTTCTTGATAGGCAACTTGTCGCCGGGGATGATGACATCGCGATAGAGGTTGGTCACGGGGACTTCTGCTGTCGGGATGAGGTATAAGCCGTCAGCGGGAGCATAGTACATTTGACCTTCTTTGTCGGGCAATTGACCTGTGCCGTAGCCTGATGCTTCGTTTACAACATAAGGGGGTTGCACTTCGAGGTAGCCTGCCTTAGATGCTTCGTCAAGGAAGAATTGGATTAAAGCGCGTTGCAATTTTGCGCCTTTACCGAGATATACGGGGAAACCTGCACCGGTGATTTTAACGCCGAGGTCAAAGTCGATGAGGTTATATTTCTTAGCTAATTCCCAGTGAGGCAGAGCGTCTTCGGGAAGGTTAGGCATCGGGCCGCCCGTTTTCTCAACCACATTGTCTTCAGCTGTGCGACCTTCGGGAACCATAGCGCAAGGCAAGTTAGGGATGTTTAACAGCTCGGTGCGGATAGCTTGTTCTGTTTCAGCTAATTCGTCGGCGATAACTTTTTGAGCCTCTTTGAGACCGGCAACTTGAGATTTTGCTTCTTCGGCAGCTTCACGTTGACCTGATTTCATCAATTGACCGATAGAGCCGGCGAGACGGTTAAGCTCGGCAGCGCGGTTATCGTTATCCAATTGAAGTTCACGACGGCGATTATCGAGCGCAATAACGCGAGCGATAGGCTCTTTGCCGTCAAAGCCTTTGATGGCGAGGCGAGCGACAACGCCTTCGGGATCGGCTTTAATCTGTTGTATTGTAAGCATATTGTAGATATGTGAATATTAACGTAGAGTAGGGGTGGCGTTTTAAGCTAAAAGTGCGCGCACTTTAGCGGATATAGCTTTGCCATCGGCACGTCCTGCGAGGGCTTTTGTAGCAACGCCCATAACGCGACCCATGTCGGCAGGGCTTGCAGCGCCGACTTGCGCGATGATTTCACGCAAAGCAGCTTCCAACTCCTCATCGGTCAGAGGCTTAGGCAGGTATTCTTCGATAACGGCACACTCAGCCAACTCGGTTTCCGCCAAGTCCGGGCGATTTTGCTCAGTGTAGATACGTGCGCTCTCACGGCGTTGTTTTGCCATTTTTACGAGCACTTTCATAGCAGCATCATCAGACAGATTGCCATCTGAACCGGGGGCGGTTTTGGCCTCCAAAAATTCCTTCTTGATGCCGCGTAGAGCTTGCAGACGTACTTTGTCTTTTGCAAGCATCGCAGTTTTAATTGCGGCGTTTATTGTTTCAAAAAGATCCATTTTGAGTATATGTGTTTATTACGTTTTACCTCTTTAATATATTTTCAGCCGACAAAAATACAAAAAAAATAGCAAATTATGACCTTAACGAAAAAAAGATACAATAAGTTTATATCATCTCACGTTATTGTTGTGCAAAATTTGAAAATCAGATATTACAAAATGAAACATCAATGTTTCTTTTTGTAACTTCAAAACTGCCGCTAAAGATTAAAATAAGAAAAAAATCAAGCCAAACTAAACTTTTTTTTACACAAAACGTCATATTTACATGGAAAAGCGTTGTTATTATCAAAAAAATGTTTAAATTTGCACTTGAATTTAAATAGCACCATTTTACTCAACATCTCGTGACCGAAAGAGCACCATATACACCGCAACAAACAGAGCCCGCAACCGCAAAGGGTGGGGTGACCGTAGCCGCATCGACAGTTAGCAAAAAGACTGCCGACAAGCGAGGCTTGCGACGCTATGACCTATGGGCGATAGTGTCATTTGTGGTCGTTGTTATCGCGTGGGTGTTGATGATGTATCAAGGCTATGTCGCGTTGGCTGTCGCTGTGCCGGCTGTTATTGCCGCGTTCTTTGGCTACAAATCTCGCAAGGCAATACTGCGTTATCTGTCTGTAGTGACCATTATCGCCGGATTGGTGCTGATAGTCGTAATGCTCGCCTTTATTACCGTTTTCTCAATCGTAATTGAGACAATCTGATTTTACATTCTTAATCTTCTAACAAATCGGGACGCAGACGACGTGTGCGCTCCAATGCTTGCTCGTGCTTCCACGCATCAATGCGTGCTTCGTGTCCTGATAACAAAATCTCGGGCACTCCCCAACCGTTGTATATAGCGGGACGTGTATAAATCGGCGGCTCTAATAAATTGTCTTGGAATGAATCGGACAGCGCGCTCTGCTCGTCACCTATTGCACCCGGTATCAGTCTGACAATAGCGTCTGCGATGATAATAGCCGGGATTTCGCCACCGGTCAGGACATAGTCACCGACAGAAATTTCGCGAGTGATAAGGTGCTCACGGATGCGATAGTCAATGCCTTTATAGTGACCGCAGAGGATTATGATATTATCCAACAGAGACAGCGAGTTGGCTGTGCGTTGATTAAAAGTTTCACCATCGGGAGCGGTGAAAATCACCTCGTCGTAGTTACGCTCAGCCTTTAGCGCTGAGATGCAGCGGTCAACGGGCTCCACTTGAATAACCATGCCGGCATCGCCACCAAAAGGATAATCATCGACTTTGCGATGCTTGTTCGTGGTGTAATTGCGCAGGTTGTGAACTACTATCTCGGCGAGACCTTTGTCTTGTGCGCGTTTAAGAATAGAACAGCCGAGCGGCGATTCGAGCATTTCAGGCAAAACGGTTATGATGTCAATTCGCATAATACGAGCGTAAAAAACAGTTGATAAAACTAATAACACCACAAAGTTACTAATTTTTAGACACCTGCGCAAACCTGCTGCGTTTCGCGCCGTGATGCGTTTTGCTAATCGACTTTTATTCCAATCATTGGCAGAATCAGTGATTTGTTGTCTAAAATGGCTAAAGGCTTGGCATTTTATGGAATTTTTATGCCGTTTTTATTATGTTGTGACAAAAAAATAGCATAATTTTGCATCGCACTACAACTTTATGCCTTTTATGATGGTTCATATCATAACTGACAATCATAAAATCTTATAGAACAATCTCATCGTATGAAATTCAGTATCTTTTTAACATTGCTTGCTGTCGCGCTGCCGGGCGTTTGTCAGGCTGCCGACGGTGTCGTGTCGCTTGACTCATGTCGCGCAATGGCATTGCAGAGCAACAAGCAGCTTATGATTTCAAGGCAACGTATCACAACAGCTCAGTATCAGCAGAAAGAGGCTTTTGCTGCCTACCTGCCCGCAATTGATTTTACGGGTGGTTACACTTATAATCAACGCAATTTGTCAATCTTTGATTCAGACCAGTTGTTGCCGACAAAGACTTTTGATGTCACTACGGGCACTTATCAGTATAATTTAGCTAAGAATCCGCAGACCGGCATGCCTATCCAAACAGCAGACGGTCAGTATGTGCCTGAAACGGTGGCTCTTATACCAAAAGATGCTATGACATTTGATATTCACAACGTCTTCTTTGGCGCGTTGACGCTGACACAGCCTATCTATATGGGAGGTAAGATTGTGGCAATGAATAAGATAACAAAGGCTGCCGAACAAGCTGCACGCGAGCTCAATAATCGTGAAGCTGAAAATGTCATTTATGCTGTTGACGCAGCCTATTGGCAGGTCGTTTCGCTCAAAGCTAAGCATCGTCTCGCGGTCAGCTATGTGGCATTGCTTGACTCCTTGTCCGGCAATGTGCATCTTATGCTCGACCAAGGATTGGCAACGCGCAGTGATGTGCTGAGTGTTGATGTCAAGCTCAATTCGGCGCAAGTTGACCTTGTTAAGGTTGAGAATGGACTGTCACTGTCGCGTATGGCATTGGCTCAGGTGTGCGGATTGCCCGTTAATACTGTTTTTGCGCTCGCTGATGAGGATAAGTCAGAGCCAGAGATGAAGGCTGAAGTTGCTACGCAATACAATATGAATGAAGTCTATGACCGTCGTCACGATATTAAGGCGCTTGAGCTCAGCGCTTATGTCGCAGGTCAGCAGAAGCAGGTCGCAAAGTCTGCGATGTTGCCTACTGTGGCTTTGGTCGGCGCTTATTCATTCTCAAATCCCAACCTATATGACGGCTACAAAAAGAACTTCAAGGGCGCATTCTCAGTAGGTGCTGCCGTGACAATTCCGTTATGGCACTGGGGCGGCAATTATAGCAAGTATAAGGCTGCCGAGAGTGAAGAGTTTATCAAACGTCTGCAAGTCGAAGATGCAAAGGAACTCATTGACCTGCAAGTCAGTCAAGCTGCCTATAAGTCAACAGAGGCATATAGAACTTATGATATGACCTGTAAGAATATAGAGAAAGCAGACGAGAACCTCAAGACGGCGACACTCGGTTTCCGTGAAGGTGTTGCCACTGCCGATAACGTGCTCGAAGCACAAACGGCATGGCTTAAAGCTCACTCTGAGCAGATTGATGCTATGATTGACGTGCAACTCTGCGACACATATCTCAGCAAGGTGCTTGGCACTTTAAATTAATCACATGAATAAATCGCTTTACTACAATGGATAACGAAAAGATAAATCAACAAAAAGAAGCTAACCGCTCAATAATGATTGTCCTCGGCATCATCGTTGCCGCTCTCGCTGTAACGGCTATTGCCGGGTTTATGTTCATGAATAAGCCTGCCGAAATCGTAGAGGGGCAAGCCGAAGGCACAACGGTGCGCATCTCCGGCAAACTTCCCGGCCGCGTCGTTGAGTTTTATGTGCACGAAGGCGACACTGTTAAAGCCGGTGACACACTCGTCCACATCCACTCGTCTGTTGCCGAGGCTCAACTGACGCAAGCTGAAGCTATGCGTCAAGCCGCTAAAGCTCAGAATCGCAAAGTCGATGCCGGCACTCGCTCTCAAATCATAAAGGCTGCTCATGACCTCTTGCAACAAGCAACTGCCGCTGTGTCTATCACCGGCAAGACTTATGAACGCCTTGAAAATCTTTACAAATCAGGCGTTGTGTCAGAACAGAAACGTGATGAAGCAAAAGCTGCTTATGACGCTGCAATTGCGGCACAAGGTGCAGCCGAGAGCCAATATTCATTAGCCTTGGCAGGCGCTCAGAGTGAGGATAAGCAAGCATCAGCAGCTATGGTTAACGCAGCTGACGGTTCGGTTGAACAAGTCAACGCTTTGCTCGAAGATAGCTATCTCGTTGCGCCTTATGACGGCACTATCGACGAGATTTATCCCGAAGCCGGAGAGTTGGTGTCTATGGGTACACCGATTATGAACTTGCTAAAAAGTGATGACCGCAGCGTTATCTTCAATGTGCGTGAAGAGTTGCTCAATGACATAAAAATGGGTCAAGAGTTGACCGTTATGGTCCCGGCTCTCGGACAGCGCGAAATCAAAGTTAAGGTCTACTATATTCGCGATATGGGCTCGTATGCCGTATGGCATTCCACTAAATCAACCGGTGAATGGGATAGCCGCACTTTTGAGGTTAAGGCTCGTCCGACAGAGCACGTCGCCGACCTTCGTCCCGGTATGTCTGTTATATACAAGAAATAAAGGCGTATGTCTCAAGGTTTAAAGGCAACGATATTAAGAGAGCTCGCGAGGCTGTGTTCACGAAAGATTTACATCTTTGCAATCTTTTGTGTTCCGCTTGGCATGGCTTTCTTCTTCCTCAATTTTCTTGAGCAAGGTTTGCCGCTGAAGACACCTACGGCAGTTGTAGACCTCGACCACTCGGCGATGTCGCGTGGCGTGACACGCTCACTAAACGCGAGTGAGTTGCTTGATGTTACGCTTAAACTTAACAGCTATGAGGAAGCAATGACCGCCGTTAAGCGCGGTGACATCTATGGCTTCTTTCTTATCCCAGACCGCTTCCAAGAGGATGCACTTGCCGGACGCAAACCAACGCTCAACTACTACTCAAATATGACCTACTTTGTGCCGGGTACGTTCACGTTTAAAGGTTTCAAGACCATTTCCGTGACCACATCCGGAGGCATTGTGCGTTCAACCTTGCGCAGCCTCGGCGCTGACGGTCAACTTATAAAAGGACTTTTGCAGCCGGTGTTGATTGAATCACATCCGATAGGCAATCCGTGGCTGAGCTATGACTACTACCTCGGACCGTCGTTTATCTTTGGACTATTGTCAATGATGATAATGCTGACGACCGTATTCTCTATCACAATGGAACTGAAAACGGGCTCATCAGTTGACTGGTTGAAAACAGCCGGAGGCCGTATATCTACCGCTGTTGTCGGCAAATTGTTGCCGCAAACGATAGCCTTTTGCGCTGTTGGCTTGTTTATCCTTTGGGCAATGATTGGCTGGTGCCACTTTCCGCAAAATGGCAGCTTGACGGTGTTGATTGCAGCATTGTTGCTCATGGTTATAGCATCACAAGCATTTGCTTTGTTGATAAGCTCACTTGTGCCCAATCCGCGTATGGCATTCAGTGTGACAGCGCTAATAAGCATCTTGACCTTCTCATTTGCCGGCTTCTCATTCCCGGTGACGAGCATGTATGGCTCGATAGCGATATTTAGCTACGTTGTGCCGGTTCGCCATTTCTTCTTGATATACCTCAACCAAGCGTTAAATGGATTCGACATCTATTATGTAAGATATTCATTTGTTGTGCTGTTGATATTTCCCTTTGTTGCGTGCTTGTTTCTCAAACGACTTAAACGTGCGTGCGCAAATCCGATTTACATACCATAAGGCTCATGAAAAAGTTTTTTAACGCTATATTTAATTGGATAATAGACACACTGAGCGTCTTTAGACGTGAATTATATGTTGTGTCGCACGATGCCGGTGTGCTGATATTTTTCTTCTTTCTGCCGTTGGTATATCCGATTGTTTATACGCTCATCTATAATCCCGAAGTTGTCACCGATATACCGGTAGCCGTCGTAGACCACTCGCGCACGTCAGAGTCTCGAGAGTTGGTGCGTATGGCGTCGGCAGCTCCTGCGATACAGATTTACAGCTACTGTTCAAACCTCGCGGAAGCAAAGTCGCAGATGGCATCGGGAGATGTTTTTGGCATTCTTGATATTCCCGATGACTATGCCACCGCTCTTGGCAACGGTGAGCAAGCCGTGGTGCAATTTTATGTTGAGTCAAGTTTGCTTATACGCAACCGAGCATTTGTCTCAGCTCTGTCAGATTTGCAATTGGCATTAGCACAAAAAATCACCGTGGAGCGCGTCTCGGCTCTCGGTGTAGCCTCGTCAGGCTCGGCTCTACCCGTAAACAGTAAGAGTAATTTCTTAGGAGATACGGAGCAGGGATTTGCGTCATTCGTCATCCCCGGCATTATCATCTTGATACTGCAACAAAGTATGTTACTCGGCATCTGTATGCTTGGCGGCACCGAGCGCGAACGCCGCTTGCGCAATGCCGGCAAAGATCCGCTATCCTTGGACCATGTCGGTGTATTGGCTACAGTCTTAGGCCGCTCGCTATGCTATGTTTTCCTATATATCCCCGCAGCGATTTATATTCTCAATATCATACCTATGATATTTGACCTTCCGCACATCGGCGACCCATTGCAGGCTCTGCTGTTCATATTCCCACTGTTAGTAGCTTCATCATTCATGGGGCAGGCACTCAACCTCTTTATGCGAGAACGCGAGAGCGCTTTCATCCTTATCGTGTTCCTATCGGTGTTGTTCCTATTCCTCTCCGGCTTAACGTGGCCGCGATATGCCGTTAATGAGCTGTGGACAGCCGTGGGTAACTGCATACCATCGACATGGGGCGTTGAAGGCTTTATTCGCATCAATAGTAACGGTGGCACCATCGGCGAGAATGCTACGCAATTCACGATGCTTTGGGTGTTGGCAGGCGTTTACTTCGTTGCTGCATACTTCGTCGTCAGACACCTGCGCAAACATAGTTTGGCTATGTAAACTATTAGTTGTAACTTTGCCGAAGTATGACAAACATTGATGCAGAAAGTTTGGCACAAGCTCTCACGCTTTTCACTTCCGGAGAGATTGATAATGTAGAGGTCGGCACTACTCGCGGGCTTCAACAGATACATCGTGCGCTCTTCGGTGGGCTATATGATTTCGCAGGCGAAATTCGCGTCAAAAATATCTCAAAGGGTGGTTTTCGCTTTGCTAATTCGCTTTATCTTAAAGAGGCATTGGCTGCTATTGAGAAGATGCCCGAAAGTACATTTGAAGAAATTGTTGCCAAATATGTAGAGATGAACATAGCTCACCCCTTTATGGAAGGCAACGGCAGAGCAACGCGCATTTGGCTTGACCTTATCCTCAAGAAGAATCTCGCAAAAGTCGTTGATTGGCAGCGTGTAGATAAGGAACTTTATCTCCAAGCAATGGAACGCAGTCCGATTAATGACCTTGAGTTGCGATATTTGTTGTCAACCGCACTCACTGATGATATTAACAACCGTGAAATCATCTTCAACGGCATTGAGCAGTCATACTACTATGAAGGTTACAAAAAAGAAGTATAATTTACCACAATAAAATGGCTCGCAATATTTCTAACGACATTAAGTATATCGGCGTACTTGACACCGACATTGACTTGTTTGAAAGCCAATATGTTACGCCAAATGGCATTACCTATAACTCGTATCTCATCACAGATGATAAAATTGCGGTGATGGACACCGTTGACTGTCACAAGCTCCAGCCGTGGATGCAAAATCTCTCCGATGCTCTCGGCTCGCGCACCCCGGATTATCTCATCGTTCAGCACATGGAGCCCGACCATGCCGCCGGAATAGCCATCCTCGCTCAACGATATCCCGCAATGACCATTGTCGCAAGCTCAAAGGCACTCGATATGATGCCAAACTTCTTTGAAGGCATTGATCTGACAAACCGCACTTTGGCTGTAAAAGAAGGTGACACCCTCGACCTCGGCAAACACAAGCTGACATTCATTGCTGCGCCTATGGTGCATTGGCCCGAAGTAATGCTCACTTACGACACAACAGAACACGTGCTGTTCTCTGCTGACGCATTCGGCACATTCGGCGCTGCTGATGACCTCTCAGGCTGGAATGACGAAGCACGCCGTTACTACATAAACATCGTTGGCAAGTACGGCAAGCAAGTGCAAGCACTGCTCAAAAAAGCCTCTACGCTTGACATTGCTACCATCTGCCCGCTGCACGGCCCGGTACTCACAGAGAACCTCGGACAGCATATCGCACTCTATGACACATGGAGCAGCTACCGCCCTGAGACAGATGGCGTACTTATCGCATACGCCTCAATCTATGGCGGCACAAAACGCGCAGCTCTCATGCTTGCTGACGAGCTCAAACAACGTGGCATCGAAGTCGTTGTTTATGACCTTGCTCGCCAAGACAAATCGCAAGCCGTTGCGCAAGCATTCAGAATGTCAAAACTCGTTGTCGCATCAGCAACCTACGACGCAAACATCTTCCCGCCGATGCACAACTTCCTCTATGCACTCCAAATCAAAGGCTATAAGAGCCGCAAAGTAGGCATAATCGAAAATGGCTCTTGGGCACCTATCGCCGGGAAAGTCATGACCGATATGTTAGATAAAATGGCTGATCTTACAATCATCCAACCGACAGTGACAATTAAATCACGACCGCAACAGAAAGACCTCGATGCCATTCGCGCCCTCGCTGATGAACTCGCAAAATAGCACTCAGAGAGCATTCTAATGCGTCTTTGAACAAATAATTAAGGAGAAAATTCAACAAATTGCGCTAAAAGTTTGGCAGTATCAAAAAAAAGCCGTAACTTTGCCGACGCAATGCCCAGATGGCGGAATCGGTAGACGCGCTGGTCTCAA
>CAYYAA010000032.1:0-20743 GCA_964469875.1 uncultured Bacteroides sp. | reverse complement strand
CAATCCTGCTGCCGCCAATGGCAACAACGATAGCTGTAATGCCGTGGCAAAGCATCCGGGATTAGCGAGCTTGTCGGTCTTAACAATGCGGTCACGATTGACTTCAGGCAAACCATAGACAAAGCCCTCACTCTCATCGCGGAAGTCCTGCGCAAGGTCAATAATTTTCAATCCTGCCGGCACTTCATTTGCCTCAAGGAACTTGCGACTCTCGCCATGCGCCGAACACATAAAGAGCAGTTCGACCGAGTTGAGATCATAGCTTTCGCTAAATCTCAACTCCGTTTCGCCTATCAATCCGCCATGCACATCCGTAATCGGATTGCCCGCATTACTTTGTGAATGGACAAATTGTATTTCAACATTAGGGTGATTGATTAACAATCTCAGCAGTTCACCGGCCGTATAACCGGCACCACCGATAATGCCTACTTTCATTATTACTTATTGTTACGCTTTTGTACGTTGTAATAAATCTTCATTTGATTGCCGAGAATCTTGGTGAAGCCCTTAACATCATCTGCGCTCCACGCCTTGTTAACCTCGCCATATTCGCCGAAGTCGGTCTTCATAAGGTCGTAGGGTGAATCAACACCAACGAGTGTGTATGAGTACGGACGGAGTGTGAGTTCTACCGTACCGTCAACATTATTTTGTGAGTTTTCGAGGAAACACTCCATGTCACGCATTACCGGCTCAAGATATTGTGCCTCGTGGAGGAACATACCATACCATGTTGCGATTTGGTCTTTCCAATATTGTTGCCACTTGGTCAATGTGTGCTTCTCAAGCATCTTGTGAGCAGCGATAATCAACAACGGACCTGCCGCCTCAAAACCTACACGGCCTTTGATACCGATGATAGTGTCACCGATGTGCATATCACGACCGATACCGAATTTTGAGCCGATAGCCTCTACCTCGCGGATAGCTGCAATCTTATCTGAATATTCCTTGCCGTTAACAGCTGCAATTTGACCGTGCTTGAATGTAATCTTCAAAGTCTCTTCGCCGCTTGCAGTCACTTGTGAAGGATATGCGCTTTCGGGCAATGTTTGTTCTGAGTGGAGAGTTTCCTTGCCACCGATACTTGTGCCCCAAAGTCCTTTGTTGATAGAGTATTCCATCTTCTTGAAGTCTGCCTCATAGCCATGTTCCTTCAAGTAGTTGATTTCATATTCACGAGTCAAAACCATGTCACGAGTCGGAGTGATGATTTCGATTTCGGGAGCGAGGATTTGGAATGTCAAGTCGAAACGAACTTGGTCATTACCGGCACCTGTTGAACCATGTGCTACGCTATGAGCACCGATGCTCTTTGCGTATTCAATGATAGCGATTGCTTGGAAGATACGTTCTGATGAAACAGAGATGGGATAAGTACCATTACGCAATACGTTACCATATACCATATATTTGATGCTCTTCTCATAGTAATCTTTAGTTACGTCGAGAGTAGCGTGAGTTTTAGCGCCTAAGCGATATGCTTTTTCTTCAACAATAGCCAATTCTTCATCAGAGAAGCCACCTGTGTTGGCAATTGCTGTGTGAACTTCATAACCTAACTCTTCAGAGAGATATTTTGCGCAGAACGATGTATCAAGACCACCGCTGAAAGCTAATACGACTTTTTTCTTTTCCATAATTGTTCCTATTGTTATTTTTCCGGATAGTGTTATTTCAGATTGAATATTTTTCTTGCTCTATTCTTGATTACCATGATGTATGGAGCAAGACGCGATTGTTTCTTTACCGGCTGTTTCGGGTCATATAACATACCGGTGCAAAGGCACATTCGTCGGTTGTTGCGTTGCAATATATCGTAGTTGCAGCACCCTTTACAACCTTGCCAGAACTCTTCATCATCGGTCAATTCCGAGAAGGTCACAGGCTTATAGCCCATGCGAGAGTTCAGTTTCATAACAGGTAGTGATGTTGTGATACTGAATATCTTGGCAAAGGGAAAACGCATACGCGCCAACTCAAAAGTTTTCTCTTTGATGCGTGCCGCCAGTCCCAAATGACGATATTCAGGGTCTACTATCAAGCCGGACGTGGCTACATAATCACCGTGTCCCCAACATTCGATATAACTGAAACCTATCAACTTGTCACCATCAAGGGCAACTACGGCTTTACCGCCTGAAATCTTCGCTGCGATATATTCATTTGAGCGTTTGGCGATACCGGTGCCGCGTTGTAGCGCAGATTCATATATCAGTGTACATATACGTTCTGCAAATTTACAGTGCTCTTCACGAGCAAAATCTACCGTGATATTACTAACATTCATTTTTTATCTTGAAATCTTTGGAAATTGCAAACAAAGTTACAAAAAAATTACTCTTTTTGCAACCAATTAATAGCTATGTTGTTATTGTTTTGTCAAGAAGTCGTTTTATACCCTGTGTAAGCAGTCATAATTGTGTCATTTTTGTAACACAACTTATGCCAATAAATCTTCGAGAGCGTCTAATCTGTTGCCGAAGCTGTTGATTGTATCTACCTGCTCGGCGGTCAATCCTTGGATATTTCTGCCGCAAGTCTTACAATATTCTGCCTCAGGATTGTTCACATGCCCTTCCTGACACACAAATCTCTTTTCGATGCTAAACACGACACGCTTGTCCTGTATCGCTCCTTTTTCCGGCAAGTTTAACAACTCCATATAAAGAGCACGCATCATTTTTAAATCGTCACGAGTGTAGGTGGGCTGAAATGACATGAGCTGGTCAACGACAAAATCAATCTCACCTGCACTCAATCGTCGTCGCAGTGCCTGCGCGTCAAACAGTCGGCAGTTACTGATTAATTCTGTTGTCGCTTTTGCTGATGACCGAATATCACTATACACAACCTTTACGGCATATCGTCGCTCGACTGCCTCAAGGTAACGCGGAAATTCTCGCAATGCTGCTATATGATATTCGCTACGCTTTTCTTCCGGTAATAGATAGGAAACCAAATATTTGCGGTATAGCAATTCACCTATACCTTCCATCTTATGTTCGATGATATACGCCCAATTGACATCAGACGGATACATCTCACTCTGTTTCAATAGATTGCAATAGTCACGACGCAACATCTCCGCCTCCAATTGCTCGGAGCTTACAGTTTTGATGATGTCTTTTTCGTCGTCCATTTTGCGTAGTTTGTATTTTCAATGGACAAATTTACGCTTATTTTCCGCTTTACACAAACATTCTAACAAAATTTTAACAATTTAAGCGTGCTTATTTGCAATTTATCATGGTTTTTTATTAATTTATGATAATTTGGTAGCTTCTGATTGCTTTTTGCTATCAGTTAGCGCATTGGCAATAAAAACAGTGAAAACAGGAAATAGTATCAACCCTCCAGCCGACAGCACAACAGACAGGACTTTCCCGATAACAGTGTATTCCGGGATGCTACATCCTACGGTGTCAAGGCTGAGTATCGCCCAATAAAGCGCCGACCAATAATCCTTAACATCCGGATTGACTGTATGCTCCTCGACAAAAAATATCAAGCCCGACATATAGACAACAATAACCAACAAGGTCATATATGCCGTGAAGATACCCGTCACATTATTATAACGAAATGCCCCGGCTACTATCGCCACAACATAAGCAACTCTGACAAAGGGGATGACATGCAAAAAGTAGTGCAAGCCACGTGTCAACTCTATGCCAAACAATTCAAATAGAGACAGATATGGAACACAGACCAAAAAGAACGTAATATGTGTCAGGACATATCGCCACTTGCGCGGTGACAATATCAACGACACGACTATATCAACTTGATAAAGCAGACACGCCCACAGTTGCGCCCTGACATAGCGGTCATCATCCAAAAATGACACGTTCCGCAACATATCATACGATATTATTGCTATAAGCCCTACCGACACCGCCAACACTATCAAATGCAGCAGCAAACCAATATGTTGTTTAATCTTTGACATACCACATACACTTTTAATGCACTAACGCCCCACCCCCGCGATATGTTCACACATAGTCCTAAATAGCTTATACTTATAAATTCCTGTTTTTAATGATTTTTAATAACAAATTAAATACAATCTGCCGCTTTTGGTTATAATTTTGCCTCGTTATACACTAATTCTTTCCAGATGAAAACCAAACTAAAATCCTTAAAAGCTACATCATTAGGGCTAATTACGCTTTTTGCGGTATCATGCAGCGTCTCACACGACGATGATCCATTCGGTTCAGGTCAACAAGGCTACAACGGCATGGGCGGCATGTCAGGAACAACCGGCAGTGTCAACGACGACGGCAGTGCCCCGGACTTCGATGCTACAATCAACCAATGGGACGGTCAAACAGCTACTGATGCTTCTTCTGATGTCGTTGGCTCTGATGCCGACTTTTATTATGAAGCTAATTCCTTCAAGAACACCATTAAAATCACATACAACGGCAGTTCTGCTACAGTTCAGAACTCAAACTCCGATATTTTGATTCAACAACAAGGCGCGTATGTGACCGTTGACATGGCTACAAACACCGTATCTAATACTGAAATTATCATCAGCGGTAACAGCGATGACGGCGCGTTAAAGATTTACGGCTCAAAAAAATTCAAACTCACATTGAACGGCGTCGAGCTCACTTCCAAAATCGGTCCCGCCATCAATAGCCAGTGCAAAAAGCGCATGTTCGTACATCTCGCCGACGGCACTACCAACAAAATTACTGATTGCACAAGCTATTCTGACGACTATTATTATCTCGAAACGACAGACGAAGACCGCAAAGGTTGCTTGTTCAGCGAAGGTAACTTAATCTTCAGTGGCACAGGAACTCTCGTCGTTGCCGGCAAACAGAAACACGCCATCGCTACTGACGGGTACTTCTGGATGCGTCCCGGCGTGACTATTGTTATAACGGAAGCTGCCAAGAATGGCATCCATGTCAAAGGTGATGAGGATGACCAAATCGGTGTCACTGTCAAAGGCGGTCTGATTTATGCAAACATATCATCAACTGCCGGTAAAGCCATCAAAACAGACCTCAATGTCAACATCGACGGCGGAAAACTCTTGCTCAACACATCCGGCGCTGCTACTTATGATACCGACGAGCAAGACACTTCTTCCGCTGCCGGCATAAAAGCCGATGGCTGTATCACAATAAGCGGTGGCGAATTGACTCTCAAAAGCACCGGCATAGGCGGCAAAGGTCTAAACTCCGACGGCGACATTAACATCGCAGGTGGCGAAACGACAATAACAACCACCGGCGGGAAATACTACTATACTCAAAAACTCACTTCATCTCCAAAGGGCGTTAAAGCTGACGGCAATGTAAACATCTCAGGCGGAAAACTCAATATCTCCGTAACAGGAACAAGCGATGGCTCTGAAGGTCTTGAAAGTAAAAAGATAATGACAATATCAGGCGGCGAAGTTTATTCTTACGCCTATGACGATGCTATCAATGCTACATCAGCCATAAACATCTCCGGCGGCAAAGTCTTTGCTTATGCCCTAAACAACGACGGAATTGACTCTAACGGCTCGCTGACTATTTCGGGCGGCGTTGTTATCGGTTCCGGCACTTCTTCTCCTGAATGTGGCATTGATGTTGATAACAGCAACCAATTCAAAATCAACGGCGGCACGGTCATTGCTATCGGTGGCGGCTCGCTACAATCAAAACCATCACAATCAAGCTCTCAATGCAGCGTTGAATACAGCGGTGTAACCGTATCAAAGAGCTCATGCTTGGCTGTCCTTGACAACTCAAGCAAACCGATTTTAACATTCAAACTACCAAAATCTCTAAGCAGCGGCTCGTTCTTCTTCAGCAGTCCGTCTCTGCAGAAAGGCTCATCATATACAATTTCATCCGGCGGCAGCATAACATCTTACACCTCGTCTTGGAACGGTTGGTATGATGGCGGCACATGGAGCGATGGCTCTACGCTACAATCTTTCACCATAAGTAGCATAATCACATCTCTCGGCTCATCTTCAAACAACGGCGGCATGGGCGGCGGTGGAATGGGCGGCGGCATGGGCGGCTGGCACTAAACTATACCTCTTTTTTTTAATAACGCAGGAGATAAGCGTTTTGCTATTGCGCTTATCTCCTGCGTTATTTTGTCTTATTCTGACAGCTACACTACCAGATTTCTTCTGATATGGCGTAGCGTGGACGATGTTTTACTTCTATGAATATCTTGCCAATGTATTCACCGACGATGCCGAGTCCCATAAGGATAAGACTGCCGATGAACCATATTGACAACATGATTGATGCCCAACCCGAAATCGTATCACGGAAGAAGTGCGCGATGAAAACCCACAACGCTACTAATATGTCTATCAACAAGAACGTGAGTCCGGTGAGAAATATATAGCGCATCGGCTTGGCTGAGAATGACGTAATGCCGTCAATCGAGAAACTCAACATCTTTGCAAGCGGATATTTTGATTCACCGGCACAGCGTTTGGCTCTTTCATATTGCACAACTGAACTCTTCAAGCCTATGTGTCTAATGATACCGCGCAAGAACAGATTTTCTTCGCCATATTCCGCCAACAGTTCGAGCGCACGACTACTCATTAGACGATAATCGGCATGGTCATAGATGGTATCAACGCCCATACTATTCTGCAACTTATAGAAAGCATGAGCCGTGGTGCGCTTAAACCATGTATCCGTTTGGCGACTTGAACGAACACCATAGACGACATCATCGCCATTGATGAAATTATTAACCATTCCAACGATAGCCTGTGGGTCATCTTGGAGGTCAGCATCTATCGACACTGCCGCATCACACTTGCCGACAACTGCCATAAGTCCGGCAAGCAACGCATTCTGGTGGCCTCGGTTATGTGCCAACGAGATGCCTTTTATGCGTGGCTCTTTATTATGCAATTCTTCAATGATTGACCATGTTCTATCCTTGCTGCCGTCGTTTGAGCACAGGATATAGCTATCAGCCGAAATCTTATCTTGCTTAACCATACTATCAAGCACGGCTAACAACTGCGGCATGGTTATCGGTAGTGCCTCCTGCTCATTATAGCACGGCACCACAATTGCTATTATCGGTTTATTCATGATTTTCATTTCACGATTACTTCATCGTTTTGTTGAAGTAGTCAAGCATTTTGGCATAAACTACGGCACGTGCGTTGCAATAATTGATTGAGTGATTCATATTCGGGAATATGAACATATCACACAAGCCGCCAACACTTTGCAAGTTAGACACATATTGCAGTGTATTGACATGGTGAACATTGTCATCTGCCGTGCCTGACATTATCAATAGCGGGCATGATAGTTTGGCTACACGGTTAATAGGTGCAGCTGCATTATAGCCTGATTCATTTTGATTTGGCGTAAGCATATAGCGCTCGGCATAGACTGTGTCATAATATCTCCAATCTGTCACGGGAGCAACGGCAACGGCTGCTGCATAGGGTGCACCGTCAGCTGAGGCTGCCATCAATGTTTCATAGCCGCCATAACTCCAACCAAAGATGCCAATGCGTTTTGCGTCAACGTATGGCAGTGCTGCGGCATAACGCGCTGCGGCAAGTTGGTCGATAGTTTCATACTTGCCGAGTTGCTTGTAAACGACATCACTGAAGGCACGTCCACGACCTCCGGTGCCGCGGCCGTCAACACAAATAACGATATAACCTTGCTTTGCGAAGTAGAAATCCCAATCCATCGCCCATTTGTTGAGCACCTGCTGTGAGCCGGGGCCGCTATATTGGAACATTACCACAGGATATTTATTAGCCTCGCTGAAGTTTGTCGGCTTAATCATATAGCCGTTAAGCACGTTGCCGTCTGAGTTCATTGTGAAAAACTCTTTCTTTGGCAGGTCTGTGTATTTGGCTGCATAAGTTGAGTTGTCAACCAAAGTGCGCAAGGTCTTGCCTGCGGCTGTCGCTATGGTGTAGACTGACGGAGTGTTAGCATTGCTATATGACATCATCATATACGTCATATCTGGCGTAAATTTAGCTCCTGTCGTGCCGCTCTGTTTAGCGATATCTGTCACCACACCTTTTTTGTTAACACTGTGGAGTGTGCGGTCCATAGGTGTCGGCGTTGCCGTTTGATAGTAGTGATTGCCGAGAGCATCCGCGCCATAATAGTCCGTCACATCATATTGTCCGGATGTGATTGCACGCAACTGGCTGCCGGTATAAGAATATGAGTAGAGATGAGTGTAGCCGGAGCGTGAGGACGTGATGACAAAGTGGTCAGTATCGAGATACAAGTTCTCATAAGTTTCCGGCAAAATCCACGCCTTTGACTCCTCGACATAAATCGACTTGACAATTGTTGACTTGGGATTAACAGAGTAAATTTCAAAACGATTTTGGTCGCGGTTCAACGTCGCGACAATCAACGCCTCGCCGGCGGGTTGATATTCGATACGCGGGATGTATTCAATCTTACTGTCGGGCAGCGCTATATCTTTAATCTTGCGAGTCTCTACATCATAGCTGTGCAGCGTGACCTTTGAGTTGGTCTCGCCTGCCACCGGATATTTATAGGTGTACTGTCCGGGATAGTAAGCATACTCTTTCTTAGGGTCACATGAACCTTCATAGACGGGGAAAGAGTAAGTCGGCACTTGACTTTCATCATATTTCAAGAAGCAAAGTGTCGAGTTATCAGGAGCCCACGACATTGACATATTTGTCGAAAATTCTTCCTCATAGGTCCAGTCAGGCACACCATTGATAATCTCATTACGCTTGCCGTCAGTGGTGACCGCCACCTCTGTCTCATAGTCAAGTTTGGCTACATAGATGTTATTATCAACAACAAAAGCAACCATGCGGCTATCGGGTGAGAACAACGGCGCTTGTTGCGTTTTGAAGTCATGCGAAATCGGTCTGAGCAAGCGTGAGCGAACTTCATAGACATAATATTCAGCAGTCGCCGAGCGGCGATAAATCTCCTGACGATTGCGCCAGACCAAAATCTTAGACGCATCAGGACTTAATTTAAATCCTTCAATACTCGTCAGCTTAGTCTCACGAGCTCTATCGACATCAAAGAATACTTCGGTTTGATTACCTGTCTTGATATCGTAGCGAACAATTGTCTTGCCATCTGCCGATAGTTGGAGATATGTTGCGCCGTCAGGCATATAGGTCATTGCCTTGGGTGAAGACTGACGGTTCTGGGGATATACATAGGGAGCAATGCCGTTAACCAATGGACTGACTTGCGCCACCATTGTCGGTGACGACATCAATGCTAAAGTCAACGCAACGCCTTGACCTACATACTTCAAATTCTTCTTAATTTGTAACATATATACATTTATTATACTTCTAATCAAACGGAAGTGACATCTGAGCATCACTTTCGGGATATTGTTGACGGCGTGGAGCATGATAGCCAAATTCGGGGTCTTTTGACATGCCATGTTCCTCACCTAAAGAGGTTTCAAAACTTGCGTTCATCTCAGCGAGTTCATTATCAGAAATCTTAGGACGCTCAATCTTAATCGGGCGTGGAGTTTGACGTTTGAGATGACGTTCAGTCTTGTTTTGTTGTGGTTGCTCCACGACGGGTGTATTCTCATCAAAGGAGAATGTTGTCGTGGCTATGGGACGACTTTCGAGTTCTGTAATAGTAGACTGCAGCGTTTTGATTTTCTCGTTGAGCTGAGTCTCGGAAGTCTTTAATTCTTCGTTTTCATGGGTAAGTGCAGCGATTTTTGCATCGCGTTTTGACACTACTTCGTCAACATGTGTCATTTGTTCGTGAAGTTGTTCAATTTCGAGATTTAAGTCTTTAGTTTCGTTGAGCTCGGCTTGACATTTTTCAAGCTCTTGGCGTGCCTCGGCAGCTCTGCGGCGCATATCGTTAACCATCTCATCTGCGATGTGTGATTTATCTTTAAGCACATCGACAGCCTCAGAGAGTTCTTTATTTTCGGCACGTAGTTTTTCCAACTCCTCATTGAGTTGTTTTATGGTTTCGTCTTTTGACGCATCTTCGTCAGAGTCAATAGAGAAGCTCTCATTTGCGGCAGCAGCTTGTTGCACGCCGGCAACTTTGAGCTTGTTCATCAGTCCGCGATTAACGAGGTCGGCTTGTTCGCGTTCAGCTTCGAGATCAGCCACTTGCTTTTCAAGCTCATTAAGGCGGTCAGACAAGGCACGTTTCTGACGCTCAGCGCTGAGCTGTTGCTGCTTGAGCTCTTCACGTTGTGTTTCCAAACGGCGAGCATTCTCTTTGAGCTGTTCGACCTCAGACTTCATCTCGTTTTGATTTGAGCGATAACGGTTTTCACACTGGGTCTGAGTTGCCGTTGCTATCTTTGAGATGTAGTCCTTGATTGAAGCGTCAAGAGAGTCATAGAGGAACTTGCGCTGTTCATCTGTGTTCAAAGATTTACGGATAAAATCAGGTTGCGCGGCATTGAACACATTGATAACGCCGTCAAATATGCGTTGCCGCATATCCTCACTGAATACATTGTCGTCGGCACTGTTTTGCTGCAATGGTTGCGACGGCTGCGCACTGCTCTCTTGCTCGACAGAATCGCTGAGCAAGTCATCCGCTTCGGAGTCATCCGCTCCGAAGCCGAAAGCACGTTTAAGTAGTTTTACAAATCCCATGGGGTTAGATTAATTGGTATTGTTATTCTGTTAGTTCGTTATTATCTTTGCTGTCTGGACGCTCGACAATACCGATACCACGGCGACCGTTAATAGCCACCGACAATGCTTTGTCAAAGCGCACGACACGCACGATTTCGTCTTCATATTCAGCTTCAAGGCTGTTAAGATAGTCAAAGTCACAGAAGCCGTCGCCACTGAAAGGATTGACTGTGAAATAGCCAACTCCGAAGGAGGTTAGGTTCTGGAAGAAGTGAGTGCCTTGACTTGGTTCAACGCGATAGTTGCCCAAAGTCGTTTCAACGATGATACGCGCGCCTGAGATGTCAGGCCAGCGCACGGGGATGCCTAATGCTGAGTCGCTTGAGCCCCAACGTCCCGGACCGACAAGGATATACGGCTCATTTGCCGCGACATACTTCTCATTGAGCTTGTTGAGTATATCGACGGTTTCATAATTGCGTCGTGAGTTAAAGGTCTCAGGCTTGACATAGACTATCTTGCTGATATTGTCAAAGTTGCCATGACCGAGAGCCGTATTGCTCTTCATTATCAAACGGCTGTCGTCAATATCAACAGCATTGTCACTAACAAGCTCCTTATGGTCAATAATAGGACGTATCTGAAGCCAATAGATATGACCGAGTGTGTCAGACTGCGGACTGTTAATCATACCGGCAAACTCGATTTCGATAGGACGTTGCATTGCCATTTGACCTTGTTTCAGCATAAAGTCAATGGCAGTATCCATCGGAAATGCGTGGTCGCGCAAGATGTTGTTGAAGGTCACGACACGTCTGCCACGACCTTCCTCATAGTCACGCAACACTTGGTCAAAGTGGTCATAAGTAGAGACCATCAGTCTCAACGCTCCGGTGTTCGCCAAATCTTGAATCGGGCGTTTAACTATATTATAGTCCTCATTAACAGACACCTTACACTCCGAATCGCTGCTGACTTGTTGCAGGGCATAAAATGCAGTCTGAGTGTCACGCAGTGCGAGGTCAAGAGTTGATGTTTGCAACACGTGTTCGGGGTGCATCGGCGAAAAGCGCAATCCGCGCCCACCGTCAACTATATACTTGCCTAAGCCCACGGCAAGGTTGACCACTCCATCCTCGGGACGTTCATCGCCGAGTGGATAGTAATTTAACGAGCGACCAACGCCGGAGAATGACGGGAAATAATATCCGTCATGGTCTTCACCGACAACCTCTTGGATGATAACCGCCATCTTCTCTTGGTCAATGACATTGCTCGTCGCAGACATATACGCCTTACTTGCGCGATAGAACACCGAGGCATAAACGCCCTTGATAGCGTCACTGAGCATACGCAGACGCTCATAACGGTCTGTGGTATATGGCACCATGTATGTGGCATAGATACCGGCAAAAGGCTGATAGTGTGAATCTTCGAGCAGACTTGACGAGCGCACAGCGAAAGGTCGGTCAACGACCTCAAACAATGCGAAGAAATCATCTATCAGATTTTCCGGCAAATGTGCAGCAAGGAAGTGATTAAGTATCTCCTCGTCAGACGCATTGCTTAGAGCTATAGGGTACAGGCGATTTTTTGACATAAACTCGTCAAAGATGTCTGTACACAGCACGACAGTGCGAGGTATTGAGATTGTGATACCATAGAAGTTATCACAAATCGGATTTTTCTTTATGATTGAATCGACAAACGCCAATCCACGACCTTTACCGCCCAAACTGCCCTGCCCTATGCGTGCAAAGTTGGAGTAGTGGTCAAAGCGGTCTTTCTGGAACACGGCAACGACACCGCGGTTTTTCATCTTGCGATATTTGACGATAAGGTCAAATATCAATTGCTTAACGGCATCAGCCTCGCCTATTGACTCAAAATGGTGTTGCTTGATGACATCGGCAATCGGGAACAATGCGCGAGAATAGAGCCAACGCGAGATATCGTCTCTGCGGGCATGATAGAACAGCGATTCGTCAGGTATCTCAAAGATATAGCGTTGCATATCCTTGAGGTTGCGGATGCGCTTTATCTCGTCGCCCGTTTTAGGGTCACGGACGATGAAGTCACCAAAGCCAAAATTAGTCATAATCGCCTCGCCCAAATCGACAGACAGCTTCTTAGAATTTTTGTCAATAAAGATGCCGTCAAACTCACCGACACGCGATGCGTTTTCAATCTCAGATGACTCGATAATGATAGGCAAATGCGAGTCACGACCGCGCAGGTAATTTGCCAATTTCAGACCGGCTTTAGAGTCCTTTACGCCTTCATGCTTAAACGACACATCACTGATAACGCCGAGCATATTCTCGCGGTACTTCTCGTAAAGCTCGACAGCCTCCTCATAGTCACGTGCCAACATTACCTTTGGACGTCCACGCATACGCAGCATCTGTTCATGCTCATTCAGAGCCTCAGTGGAGAATGCTAAGGACTGGTGCAGCAAGAATTTATAAACGTGTGGAAGTATAGACGAGTAAAATCTTACCGAGTCCTCAACTAACAATATCATCTGAACGCCGACATCGTTGATATCATTAGCATTCAGTTTATCTTCGAGCAACTTGATGATAGCCAAAAGCAGATCCATGTTACCGAGCCAACTGAACACATAATCGACATTAGACAAATCCTCATTAGCCAAACGGCGCGACACCTCCTTAGAGAAAGGCGTCAGCACGACAAACGGTATATTTGGGAACGACTGCTTGATAATAGCAGCGCCTTCAAAAGTCTCCTTAATATCGCCACCCGGCATAGCAATGACCAAGTCATAAGGCTTGGCACGCATTGCGCTAACAGCGTCGTCTATGTGCGACACCTTAGTTACACGCGGTGGAGAACTCAAATTCAGAGAAACATATTCAAAATACAATTGTTCCTCGACACGACCATCCTCCTCCATCATGAAAGCATCATAAGGAGAAGCAATCAGCAACACATTAAAAACGCGGTGCTGCATTAAATCTTGAAAGGCAGTGTCTTTAAGATATAATCGACTTAGGGCTTGCTCGTTCATTTAATGATATACACAAATAGCAAATTAATTAGCAAAGATATAAAATCTTAATGAAACAACGTCATATTATCAAAAAAAATTATAAAACCGCAGCGGAAATGGTGGCAAAAAATAAAGCGGGCGTTGTTGCGCTCGCTTTATTTTTTTTGTCCGGTAAAGGGTGTTTAGAATTCAACACCAATTGAACCAAACGCGGTGTGGGTTGTATAACTTGCGGTTATCACCAACATCTTGTGATTGAACACTAACGAACCGCCATAATCGAGTCCGTCAGTTTTGTCTGTTGTCTCAAAGTGGTTGTGAATACCGTTGTTGACGGTGTAATTACTGCCATCGGTATATCCGAGACTAACACGAGAATAACCAATCAAAGGTATAATTCTAATTGCCTTTGTGATAGGAATCTGATAACCGGCATGCACGGCGAAGCAAGATTTATCATCTTGTTTTTCGACACTTGCATCACTGCTATGAGCAGGCCAAAGGCCCATAATTCTGAGGTGTGCGCCCCACATCGTTCCACTCAAGCCAACGGCAGCACTGTTAGCACCGGAATACAAGACTGCACCACCGCCTATGCTGAAAGAGAACTTGCTGTTGACCTCACGAACCGGAAACCAGTCAACGGCTTTCATTTGTTGTCCTGCCAACAGAATCATCAGCAAGCACAACAAGTGTTTGATATAATTTTTCATACCACTATCTTTAAGGTGTTTAATTACGAGATGTTAGACCTGCTATTACTTCACGCGAGTCCAAACCCATGGATCACTATAGTCAATCTTGCCATTCTCAATTTCACATAAGACGGCTTTAGTAGAGTTAATTTCAGAGACATAATAGGAGTAAGCGTCCGGATCATCATAGGTGCCATGAACAGAGTCGTAATAAGCATCTTCAACAATGGTAAGAATCCTTGTAGATTCATTATATGACCATGTGAACGTATAATAATCAGGATCCTGATCTGGGTCAGTAGTGTAATAATGCTCAATACCTTGACCCGTTCCGTCTGCTTTGAGAATCATCCTATCAGTATCTGTGTAAACAAAACTTCCATAGGCATCCTCATAAGTAGATTCCCAAGTGCCGACAATCAAGGACTTTACTGAGCTGTCATCGGGTTCATCGTCATCATCGCCACAAGATGGCAATGCCATGCCTGCTAACAACAGAATTAGCAAGCAAGATAAGTGTTTCATTAATTCTTTCATGCGATTTAAAATTATAGGTTTTATGTTTTGAGTAATAGATTGTTATGGATCATAGATTGTTTGGAGACGGTTATTTCACGCGAGTCCAAACTATTTGACAATCATCAGTATAGCCGTTATAGTATTCATACATAACGGCGCGGGTAGAGTTAACTTCTTCAACATAATAAGAAGCCCAATCATCATCTTCGGAATTAGTACCGGTAAGAGTGAGGATTCTTGTAGATTCATCATACGACCAATTGAAGGTTTCTGTAAAAGATTCCTCACGAGGGTCTGTAGTTGCATAATTAGCTATAACCTTACCTGTTCCGTTAGAGTAGAATGTTGCTCTATCGGTATAAGTGTAACCATCATACTCATAAGATTCTTCCCAAGTACCAACAAATGCAGAAGAAGAGCCATCGGGTTCGTCGTCATCATCGCCACAAGAGGGCAATGCCATGCCTGCTAACAACAGAATTAGCAAGCAAGATAAGTGTTTCATTAAATCTTTCATGCGATTTCATTTTTTAGGATTAGTTAATTAAAGTGTCGTAAAATTACAAAATATCCGCTAAAAATCACCCCCCCGACGTTAATTTGCGTTAAATATTACATATTCATTATTTTGTTATCATTTTGACACGAAAGTGCACAAAAAAACCGCCGAAAACATTCCATGCTGTTAACGGCGGTTATACAAAGATTGGTCAAGTTAAATTTATCTCAATCAGACGTTTAGTTTGGTGGTCTTGCGAGTTTGGTGTTCATAATGCGGGAATATATTAGTTTTTAAGATTTCATAATTGTCAAATTGTCTGCGGAAGCATTGACAGACAAAAAACTGCACCTATGCAAGCTCTTGCTTACCCACGGCTTTCTTCCATGTTCCTCCGGTCGTCAGAGTAAGCGTTGAGATGGTATGGAAATATGTCAATGTACTTGTTGTCTCTCTCGACACTGCAAAGTTACGACCGCAACATAGGCAATTCGGTAGTAAAATCGCCGGTACGTGCTATTTAACATTTCCAAAACACCTTATAAGACTATCCAATAGCGCGTTATCCAAATAAAAAAGTTTTATTTTTAACAATTAGAGCACAGATAGACGATAGATTGATGTTAAATTTATCCATCACGGTTCACACAAAGAGGTTTAAAATTTAGGATTTTTCGGACGAATATCCTGATAGTATCTTTGTTAGTAAATATAATTTGTGTAATTTTGCAGACTGATTTGAATAATCAAATTAAAGTATTGAAATGGAAATTATCAGAACCATTGAGAATTTGCAACGTCTTACTTCTGCTGCTCGTGAAGCCGGCAAGTCTGTAGGCTTAGTTCCCACGATGGGAGCGTTGCACGCAGGACACGTATCGTTAATCAATCGCGCACGCAAAGAAAACGACATAGTTGTGGTTAGCGTATTTGTTAACCCGACACAATTTAACAATCCTGAGGATTTGCGCACATACCCACGCACCGAGGAAGCAGACTGCGAGAAGCTGACAGCTGCGGGAGTGGATTATGCGTTTATACCCAGTGTTGAAGAAGTCTATCCCGAGCCCGACACACGAGTGTTTGACCTGGGCAAAGTCGCCGAAGTCATGGAAGGCGCAATGCGTCCGGGACACTTTAACGGCGTGGCACAGATTGTCAGCCGCTTGTTCCAAATCGTCAATCCGACAAGAGCTTACTTTGGCGAAAAAGACTTCCAACAGATAGCAGTAATCCGCCGTATGGTCGAACTCGAAGGATTTAAACTCGAAATCGTCCCCTGCCCTATCCAACGAGAGGCAGACGGTTTGGCGCTAAGTTCACGCAATGTCAGACTGACAGCAGAGCAACGCCAAGTGGCACCTGAAATCCACCGCATCCTTGTCGAAAGCGTTGAGGACAAGAAAGCCGGCAAGACCGTAAACGAAGTTAAGCAATCAGTAATAGAGAAACTTAACGCTGTCAAGTTTATGGAAGTAGAATATTATGAAATCGTAGATGCGCTCACAATGCAACCCATCAGTGAATGGTTGGCAGAAGGACAGTCAGTAGGCTGTATCACAGTATATTGTGGCGAAGTCAGACTCATTGATAATATAAAATATTGACCAATCATAGAATAGCTAAGAATGACTATTGAAGTTTTAAAGTCCAAAATTCATCGCGTCACAGTCACCGAAGCCCGATTAGATTATATCGGTAGCATCACTATAGACGAAGACCTCCTTGATGCAGCAGGTATTATCCCGGGAGAACGTGTTTTCATTGTTAATAATAACAACGGTGCGCGTTTGGATACATACACAATAGCCGGAGAACGCGGCAGTGGCGTAATCTGTCTCAACGGAGCAGCAGCGCGTATGGTTCAGCCGGGTGATATCGTAATCATCATGAGTTATGCACGTATGACCCCCGAAGAAGCACGCACATTCCGTCCGACCGTAATATTCCCGGACACGGCTACAAATAAATTGGTCAAATAGAATCAATTATAAGATATGTTTGAGAAACTAAGCGACAGACTTGAACGCAGTTTCAAGTTACTTAAAGGCCAAGGCAAGATTACCGAAATCAATGTTGCCGAGACGCTCAAAGATGTGCGCCGAGCCCTTATCGACGCCGATGTTAACTATAAAGTTGCCAAGACATTCACAGACACCGTAAAGCAGAAGGCTTTGGGTCAGGATGTTATCAACGCCATTAAGCCGAGTGAGCTAATGGTGAAGATAGTGCATGACGAATTAACCACGTTGATGGGTGCAGAGCCGGTGCCCTTGAACTTGTCAGGTAAGCCCGCCATCATCTTGATGTCAGGTCTGCAAGGTTCAGGTAAGACGACTTTCACCGGCAAACTCGCCAAGAAGTTGAAGAGCGAGAAGGCAATGCGTCCGTTGTTGGTAGCCTGCGACGTTTATCGTCCCGCAGCTATTGACCAGTTGAAAGTATTGGCAGAGAGCATCAATGTGCCTGTTTACACCGAAGAAGGCAGCAAAGAGCCGGTTAAGATTGCGCAAAACGCTATCGACTATGCTCGCAAGAACAACCATGACCTCGTAATCATAGATACTGCAGGTCGTCTCGCTGTAGATGAGCAGATGATGAACGAAATCGAGGCTATCAAGAAGGCTGTCAATCCGACAGAAATCTTGTTTGTTGTCGATTCAATGACAGGTCAAGATGCAGTAAACACCGCCAAGACCTTCAATGAGCGTCTTGACTTTGACGGCGTAGTACTCACCAAGCTCGACGGTGACACACGTGGTGGTGCTGCATTGTCAATCCGCAGCGTAGTCACCAAGCCTATCAAGTTTGTCGGTACATCAGAAAACCTTGACGGCATTGACGTGTTCCACCCCTCACGTATGGCAGACCGTATCCTCGGCATGGGCGATATCGTGTCATTGGTGGAGCGTGCTCAACAGCAATATGATGAGAAGGAAGCCGCAGAGCTCGCCAAGAAGTTGCGCAAGAACCAATTTACCTTCACCGACTTCATGCGCCAAATCCAACAAATCAAGAAGATGGGTAATCTCAAAGATTTGGCATCAATGATACCCGGTGTTGGTAAGGCAATCAAAGATATTGACATTGATGATAACGCATTTAAGGGCATTGAGGCAATCATCCAATCAATGACACCCTATGAGCGCGAACATCCCGAAGTAATACGTGGCTCACGTGTGCAACGTATCGCTAAAGGTTCAGGTACAACAGTGCAAGAAGTCAATCGTTTGCTCAAGCAATTTGAGGACACTCGCAAGATGATGCACATGGCTACCACAATGAAGAACCCGATGCGAATGATGCAGCAAGCGCGCCGCAACAGACGCTAACGAGTCAACAACTATATCACAATCGCGGCGCGACCTTGATTCAATCCTGCAATCAAAGGTGCGCCGCGTTTGCTATTTCATAACTTACATATTATATATATGCAACTTATAGACGGTAAATTAATCGCTACTCAAATCAAAGCGGAGATAGCACAAGAGGTAGAAAAGATTTTGGCAAACGGCGGGAAGCGTCCACACCTTGCCGCGGTGCTCGTTGGCACTGACGGCGGCAGCCAAACATACGTTGCCCACAAGATTAAGGCATGCGAGGAATGTGGCTTCACGTCTACATTGGTGAAGTTTGACGACACCGTTGACGAGAAAACGCTGCTTGATGCCGTAGACAAGCTCAACAATGACAACGACATTGACGGTTTTATCGTACAACTACCACTGCCAAAACACATTAACGAACAGCGTGTAATAGAGGCTATCGTGCCGGAGAAAGATGTTGACGGATTTCACCCCATCAATGTCGGTCGCCAGTCAATAGGTCTGCCGTGCTTTCACTCGGCAACCCCTGCCGGCATCGTGGAGCTGTTGCGCCGCTATGAGATACCGACACGCGGTCGCCACGTTGTCATCGTGGGACGCAGTAACATCGTCGGCAAGCCTATTGCGACCCTGCTGATGCAGAAAGGCACACCGGGCGATGCCACTGTCACAGTATGCCACAGTGCGTCACAAGATTTGCCATCAATCACTCGCCAAGCAGACATTCTCATTGCAGCCGTTGGTCATCCCGGATTTATCACGGGCGACATGGTTAAGGATGGCGCTACCGTAATCGACGTAGGCACAACTCGCGTCAATGACAACAAGCGCAAGATTGGGTTTAGACTGTGCGGAGACGTTGACTTTGAGAGCGTTGCGCCAAAGTGTGAATACATCACACCCGTGCCCGGCGGCGTTGGTCCGATGACCGTTGTATCACTAATGATTAACACACTTAAAGCTGCTCGTAAAGAGGTCTATAAGTAAGCGCTGCATGACAACACTCGCTATCATAGCAATATCACTTCTGTCACTGCTTTTTGGCACTGACGAAGCCGAACTCGTATTTGCCGGGGACGCTATGCAACATCAAGCCCAACTTGATGTTGCACGGCGTTCAAACGGCGTATATGATTATAGCGAGTGCTTCAAAGGCATTGAGAGCTATGTCAAGACAGCAGATTATGCCGTTGTCAATCTTGAGACACCTGTCGGCAAGTCAGGATTTAGCGGTTACCCCTGTTTTTATGCTCCGGAGAGCTATGTTGATGCACTATCAGCCGCAGGCTTTGACATGATGCTCACAGCCAATAATCACACCTTAGACCGCCAAGACAGAGGGCTAAAGTCAACCATTGCGGCATTAAATAGCCGCAAACTTGACCATATAGGGACATATACAAACGCCGATGAGCGCACGAAGGCAATACCTTGTGTCAGAAGTGTTTGTAATATCAAAATAGGATTTCTGAACTATACTTACGGCACAAATGGCATTAGTCCACGCAATGGCGTTGTGGTGGACTATATCGACCGCAAACAGATAGACCGTGACATCATGGCGACACGTGCTGCCGGAGCAGAGGTGATATGTGTCTGTGTCCACTGGGGCATAGAGTATCAGCTCCTGCCCAATGCGGCGCAGCGCTCGTTGGCAGACTATCTTGCCGAGCGAGGAGTTGACCTTATCATTGGCGGTCACCCCCACGTGATACAGCCGATGGAGATACGCCATAGCGAGAAGTACAACAAGGACATATTGGTTGTCTATTCGCTTGGCAACTTTATTTCTAACATGAAAACGCGCGACACACGCGGTGGCGTAATGGTGCGCGTGCGCCTACTGCGCAACGAAGACGGCACAGTCAAGATAGACAATGCCGTATACAAACCCGTATTCACAATTGCCGGAGAACAAGGAGGCAGGAATTTCAGAGTATTGCCGGCTGAAGAAGTCACCACCTCGCCGTGGGCAGAACGGTGCAAAGAATTTCTCCAATCCATGACTTCAATTTTCAGCAAGCACAACCACCACGTCAACCGCGACCTATAAAAATAGGGTGAAATAGCGGAAAT
>CAYYAA010000031.1:0-21375 GCA_964469875.1 uncultured Bacteroides sp. | reverse complement strand
CCCTACCCAGCGCACGCGGTGTTTTCACGCACAAACACGTGGGTTTTCACTCCGGGGTGTCGCGAGAGAGGCGGCCACGCCAAGGCGAGGCCCTACACAGCGCACGCACAAAAGAACGTATTTGCACGCACTCATCAGGCGAGGTCTAATCAATGTGGTAGCGGTCATCTGACCAATTTATTATGTTCATACCTATGTAGTTGGTAATGCGGTTGTATTCGTCAAGGTTGCGAATTATGTGGTCGTAA
This sequence comes from uncultured Bacteroides sp., assembly GCA_964469875.1. GTDB lineage: Bacteria > Bacteroidota > Bacteroidia > Bacteroidales > Muribaculaceae > CAG-873. Next base: position 21,127 of record CAYYAA010000031.1, on the reverse strand, counting down.
TATTTGAATTGCCATGCAAATGGTATGTTGTTTTTATTGGCAAAGCGTTTTACAGAGGCTTTTAAGCCACCAACTACAAGTGCTAAATATGAATGAAATCCGCCTAATTTGTCAGTAATATTTTTGTATGTTGTTGGCTGGATACTTACGATGAAGTGTATGTGGTTTGGCATTACGACATATAGACCTACAATTGCTTCGGGTACATGGGTATGAATGTCTTCGATTTGTTGTTTTACATATTCACCGAGCAGAGATAAGCGCATTGTGTTATCACGTATGCTACCAAAGTATTTGCATTTGTCTTTTGTACAGATGGTAACGAAATAAAGCCCATCACAATACCCATTCCAAAGGGCACGGATGTGTTTACGGTAAGGCAATTTTCCTTCCATATTTTTTCAAATTTAACAAAAAGCCCCGGCCGGGGAGGTCGGGGCTTTGGTTGGGTATGTTGGGCAAATTATTTGTTAATGAATTTGCGGCCGTTTTGGATGAGGATACCCTTAGTGTCTTTAGCAACACGTTGACCCATTACGTTGTAAACGGGAGCGTTTTCGTTGAAAGTTTTGTCAACAGAGATGTTGCTAACACCAGTTGTGTAATTACCGATGAGATCTAATTCACCGTCATCAGAAAGAAGAGCGATTTGTTCGGGCTTCTTTTCTGTGAAGATGAAACCGTCAGTTGATACTTTAGATCCTGTAGCGTGGAAGAGGTATTTACCAGCTTCAGCATAAACCGGGAAGCTAATTACACCAAGACCGTTAACTTTAGCTTGGTCTGAATAACCTTCAATCGCAATTTGTTCAGGCCAGTAGTATGCTGTTTCTGAAGTATATTTAGAGATATCTTCAGCATCGAAATCTACGTAGCCATCTTTGTCGCTCGGAAGTTCGTAAACGAGTTTATCCAAGCCAGTGTAAACTGTGCTTGAGAAGCATTGTGCGTAAATGTAAGACATAAGCACAGGAGATTCACCAGCGAGACCTTCCCAAACATAGTAAGGTTTGTTAGATGAAAGTTTGCAAGGAACAGTCAACCAACCGTCTTTTGTAACATCGAAACGGATTACCATGCCAGTTGCAGGAGCATCGGGGTTAGTAAGGTCACGTCCTGATGGGTTTACTTCACCAGTAAGACCTTTTGTTGCTCTGTATTCAACGCCTTCAACAACAACGGTGTGGTAAGGATAAGCATCAGCTGTGAGAGCGGTTGACTTGATAGCTTCTTCATTAGCGAGATACATGACAACATTTTCTGACTCAGCGAGCTTTGTCAATGCGTCATGAGTAGCTACTTCACTGGTAAGACCGAGTGCGTCTACGTCTACGAAGTCCGATTCTGTCTGAGCGTTAACACCAAGTGCAACGGCTACAGCAGCGATTGAAAGTAAACTTTTTTTCATGATTTAAAATTTTATGGTAATTTATTTATGGTAAATTATTTGTTGATAAATTTACGACCGTTTTGGATGAGAATACCCTTAGTGTCTTTAGCAACACGTTGACCCATTACGTTGTAAACGGGAGCGTTTTCGTTGAAAGTTTTGTCAACAGAGATGTTGCTAACGCCTGTTGTGTAAGTACCAAAGAGGTCCTTAACACCGTTTTCAGCGCTTACGAGAGCGATTTGTTCGGGTTTCTTAGTTAAGAATACACCACCGTCGCAAGTCATTTTAGTACCAGCGCCACACACGAGATAGCTTTCAGCATCTGCGTAAACCGGGAAGACGATTACACCAAGACCGTTCTTAATAGTTGAATCGATTTCACCACCGTAGATATCTTGAAGTTTATTAGTAGCACGACCAGAAACGTTGCAATAGGTGTCAATATCAGCAGCAGTTTCATCGATATAACCCATATCGTCAGCAGGCATAGAGAAAACGATTTTGCTATCACCGTAGTTTACGCCAAGAGAGTAAGCAACATTAGAAGCAGCTTCGCCTTCCCATACATAGAAGTTTTTGTTAGGTGCCATTTTAGCGAAAACTACCAAATAGCCATCAGCTCTAACATCAAATTGGAAAACGCAACCACCTACAGCAGCAGCATCAAGTGAGGGGTTAGTGGGGTTAGCAGAACCGGTGACACCAGAAACGGCTTTGTATTCAACGCCGTCGATAGCGATGTAGTTGTAAGGGTCAGATGAACCAGCAAGGGCACCAGATTTGTAAGTATCTGTGAACGGAAGTTTTACAGTTACATTGTCTGATTCAGCAATAACAGAGCCTTCTACGATGCTGTCGAAGTCGATTGATTCAACATCTGTGAACACTTCTTCTGCTTGAGCGTTAGCGCAAAGTGCAACTGCTGCAGCAGCGATTGAAAGTAAACTTTTCTTCATGATTAAAAGTTATGTGGTTAAATATTTAGATAGTTTAAAGAGTGGCGGACGGTGAAGCCCGCCACTCAAGAATTAGTTTATTGTTTATTACCTTCGAAAGAGTATTTGTAAGTATAGCTCTTACGACCTTCTTTTACGGTCTTGGTATAAGAGATAGTAGCTACGCCTGCGGGAGAAATACGACCGCTGAAAGTAGCGCCGAAACCATTAGATGATACACCGTTAGTGAAGATGTAGCCTGTGCCTTCATTGGTGATAGCGTAAGTGATGTTAGCTGCGCTTGAATAGTCAACAGAGAGAGCATCACATTTAGCTGTAACTACAGTGGCAGTAGAGTCGGTAGCCTCGAAAGTGAGAGTGCCTTTTTCGGTGACTGTATCACCACTGAGGACACGTGTCCAAGTGCCGCTATAGACACCGGCAGCAGCTTCGCAAGCAGGAGTAGAGGGAGCAGAAGGCTCGTCATCATCGTCGCAAGAAGTGAAGCCGAAACCGAGAGACAGGGCTAATAAAGCGATTCCGAATATCTTTTTCATTGATAAGTTCATATTAAAGATTAACAAATTGGATTAATAGCCGGGGTTCTGGTCAGCAGCAGAGATACCGGTGTTAGAACTGATTTCCAATGAAGGAATAGGACGGAGCAACTTGTATTCGCCGCTGTTGTTGCGCATTTGCGAAGCAGCAGAGACGTATTCGTTAAATTCTACATTGTAGCGAACAAGTTGTTTTGTACGGCGGAGGTCAATCCAACGAGTTTGTTCAGCGTAAAGTTCGCGAGCACGTTCATCGAGGATGAGGTCAATGTCTTGTTCTTTCCAAGTAGAAGAAGTGCTGTACTGAGGTTCGTAAGTATCGAAAGAAGTATCAGCGAGACCTGCACGATTGCGAACAGCGTTGAGGTATTTAAGAGAGCTGTTCTTGTCACCAGCCAAGAGGTAAGCCTCAGCAGCTACGAGATACATATCGTTAACTTGGAGGAGGGGGATGTTACGATAAGTGTTAGTCTTGGTGAGCTGTTCAGAGTTGGGGTCGTCCCATTTTCTTACACAAACGCCGTTGTTGGTGCTGTTATTGTACTCGGTGAGAGTAACGGTAGAAGTAGACTTAACATTACCATCATCATCGAAAGTGAATTTGGTAACGCCGTCCGGGTCGAGGATAGCAGCAACGGGAGTGTTAGACTGGAGGTCAACAGCTTTGAAGTTAACTGTCTTATTAGCGAGGTCAGCTTTAGCTTCAGCAACAGTCCAATAGTAGGGATAGAATTGGAGAGCGATTTGAGCTTCAGCGAGAGCATCAGCAGAGAGGTTGTAATAAGCGTAGTAACCTGAAGTGCCCCAAAGAGAAGTTTTCTTAGTGCTGTCAGTGTACTTTGAGTTGTAGAAAGTGGTCATGAAAGTACCTTCATAACGAGCATCACCTTCCTCGAAGAGACACATACTCTTAACAGACTGAGCGTTTTCAGAACCTACGTTCTTAAGACCGCTTGCCTTGCAGTCGCCATAGTAGCCACCGTAGTTGTTTTGGAGGCTGTGGCCGAGAGAAGTAGCATCACCGACGACGCCTTCACGCTCGTAGTTGTAAGCGAAGATAACTTCGTCGTTGTATTGGTTGTTGAAGTCCCACTTGTCAGAATAAGACATTGTGAGTTGAACACCGTTGATAGCTTTTACAGCCCACTGAGCAGCGGCTTCAAAGCGGGCAGTAGAAGTAGGACCGGTGTAAGTGCCGGCTTCTTCACTCTTGTACTCAGTATCCAAATCCCAAGCGGCAGCGAGGTAAGTCTTAGCAAGGAGAGCAGCAACAGCTTGCTTGCTTGCGCGACCTGTCTTGTCGGTGTTAGCGAGGGTGGTTGAGTTATTGTAGAGGTCTTCCAAGTCTTCGATCAATGTGTTGTAACATTCATCGAGGGGAGTACGAGGATAATCGCGGTTTGCAGAAGCGATGTACTCAGTGATGTAAGGAACAGAGCCGAATTGTTGGAGCAATTGGTAGTAAGCGAAATCGCGAACGAAGCGAGCTTCGCAACCGTTTTCGCTATCAGCGCCTGCATAATTGATAACACCGTTAGCTTGGTTGATTACCTGATAAGCGTTAGAGTAGTAGCTCTTAATAGTAGAGTTCTCAGCAGTGATAGAGTGTTCGTTGAACTCACCGGCAGCCTTACCACGAGTATTTGTGAAGAGGTCAGTACCTTGGTCGCCAATTTCAACTTGACCAACGATAGAGCGCAAGTTGTAGTATGCAGAGACCAAGAACGAAGACGCATCTTTAGAGAAGGTATCGTCAGCGGTCTGACCACCGGCTGATTTATTCTCTGCTTCGAGGAAGTCAGAGCAACCGGTCATCATCATACCAAGAGAAGCCAAGGCAGCTACAGATAAATATTTATATTTATTCATTGTAAGTTAGCTTAATAGATTAGAATTTGATGTTTGCACCGATTTGATAAGTAATAGTGCTGGGACCATCTTGCTTGTTAGAAGCGTTAGCCCATTCAGGATCGAAGCCTTTGTAGCTTGTGAAAACGAAGGGGTTAGTAACAGTAGCATACAAACGGAATTGTTTGCAACCGATGTGCTTGAGCAAGCTCTTAGAGAAGGTGTAACCGAGAGTAATGTTTTTAACTTTCACATAAGAAGCGTCAACATACTTCTTGGCAGAGTTCCAATATTCAGAAGCGTTACCTACGCCACCGCCTGAACCACCGTTGTTGGGGAAGGGGTAAGAGCCGTAGTGAGTAGTAGCTTGGTAAACGGGGTTGATGTAAGTACCGTCAGCGTTAACACCGTCGCAATCAAGGAGTGTACCTGCGGGGATATAGAAGTCAGCTTGGAGTTTGTTACGACCACGGTCGCTGAGGTTGAGGTATTCACTCATGAAGTTAGAAGAAACGGTGTAGTTTTGTTTGCTATAGAGAGTGAAAGAGAAGTCCCAGTTCTTATAGCTCAAGTTAGAAGTCAAGCTACCGGTCCAAACGGGGTCAGAGCTGTACATCTTCTTATCGTTATCGTCGAACTTACCGTCACCATTGCGGTCAACGATGATAGGTTGACCTTCAGTCCACTTGTAGCAAGTGTAGTAGTAGTCAGCTTCAGACATTTGAGAGCCGGGGGTCAAGCCTTTAGACTTAGCGATGTCGTTATCGGGAACAGTCATCATCTTATCAGATACGATGCCATCCCATTCATAACCGTAAACGCCGTTGATAGAGCTGCCAACGATGAGGGTGCTTGTTTCGTCACCGAGAACCATGTCAGCGAGGCCGTTGATTTCTTTAACTTTGTTCTTGTTGTGAGCGAAAGTGAAAGTAGTAGTCCAGTTCCAATCTTTGTTTTGGATGTTAACAGTGGTCAAAGAAGCTTCGATACCACGGTTTTGAACTTTACCAACGTTGGTGAACATTGTGCCGCCACCTGAAACGAGAGGCAATTGCACTTCGTAGAGAAGGTCTTTAGAAGTCTTTTGGTAAACTTCGACAGAACCTGTGATGCGGTCACGGAGGAAACCGAAGTCAAGACCGGCGTTGTACTCAGTAGATTTTTCCCATTGGAGGAGTTTGTCTACGATAGAAGAGGGATAGTAGCCTTGAACGTAAGTGCCGTTGAAGGGATAGTAAACGGGGCCTGAAACGGTTTGTTGAGTATCGTAGTTGCCGACACCGGTGTTGTTACCGGTCACACCGTAGCTGAGACGGAGTTTCAAGTTAGAGATCCATTTAGCGTTCTGCATGAAGTCTTCTTCAGTGATACGCCAAGCGAGAGCGAGAGAGGGGAAGCTACCCCAACGGTAGTCTTTGTCGAACTTAGAAGAACCATCCCAACGAACAGTACCTGTGAAGTAGTAACGGTTTTTCCAGTTGTAGTTAGCACGGAATGCGTAAGACACCATAGAGTTTTCACCATAAGAAGAAGACATGGTAGAGCTTGTAGAGCCTGAGCTGATGTTCCACCAGTCAGTGTTAGTCAAAACATCGTAAGCGGTGTTTACATATTTTTCAGAGTTAGAACCCTGCATAGAGATAAGACCCATCAAGCTAACGTTGTGGTCAGCGTTGAAAGTGCGGTTGAAGTTGATCATGTTATCCCAAGTCCAACCGAATTGGGTGTAGTTTGTAACGACAGCAGTAGAAGAACCTTCAGCAGAGAGTTCCTTGTCGTTGTAGGTATAGCCGGGCTTGTTGGGGTTTTCGTAACCGGTGAATTGACCTTGACGGTAAGTTTGGAAGTTCGGAGAGAAAGTAGTCTTGAAAGACAAGCCTTTCATGAGGTCGAAGTTCAAGTAAACATTACCGAGGATACGCCAAGTTTTGCGTTCCTTAGTACGGTCTTTCATCAAGTCAAGAGGGCTTGATTGGTCAGAGAATTGATAGTCGTCGCAACCGAGAGAAACTTTGTTACCGGGGTTGTGGTTAACGACACCGTTTTCATCGTAAGGCACCATGTAGGGGTTCATACGATAAGCATATTGGATAGCTTCGTCGTTAGCGTAGCTGTTTTGGATGTTAGCGAAGTTCATAGAGAAACCTGCGGTAACGATCTTGTTGAGCTTAGCGTCAACACTACCTTTGAAAGTGATGCGTTTTTGGTCATCACCGTCGTAGATACCTTTTTCTTGGTTGTAACCTAAACCGAAGTGGTAAGAGATAGATTGAGTAGCACCGCTAACAGCCAAGTAGTGGTTTTGTTGTTGACCGTCTTGAGTAACGAGGCTTGGCCAGTCGTAAGTGTTGCCGGCAGCAAGCATTTGTTTCATTACGTAGGGAGAAGAAGAGTCAGAGCTGCTTTGTTGGAGCAAGCATTGAGCCAAAGCAACGCCACCGATTTTGTAGGTAGGCATAGAGCCGGGGTTGGTTGTATCACCTGCGTAATCCAAGAATTTCATGAAACGGTAGTTGTAGAATTCTTGACCGTCCATGAAGTCAGGAGTGCGGGCAACTTTAGAGATACCATAGTAACCATCATAGCTGATAGTCGGCTTAGCATCTTTGTCTTTAGCGACACCGGCACCGCTCTTGGTGGTAATCATAACGACACCGGCAGTAGCGCGAGAACCGTAGATAGCGGTAGAAGAAGCGTCCTTGAGGACATCGACACGCTCGATATCTTGGGGGTTCAAGAAGTCGATATCACTTGTTTGAACGCCATCAACAACATACAAAGGTTTTGTATCAGAGTTGATTGAAGATTTACCACGGATTTCAATATCGAAGCTACCACCAGCGCGAGCAGAAGATTGGGTGATGTTCACACCCGGGGTGCTACCTTGCAAGCTTGAGAGCACTGTTGGGGCACCTTTAGCATTCAATTGCGCTGTGTTAACAGATGAAACCGCACCGGTCAAGTCTGAACGCTTTTGAGTACCGTAACCAACGACTACGACCTCGTCAAGCATATCAGTTTTTTCGACCAATACAACGTTAATACTGCTACGACCTGCCACTGCGATAGTTTGAGATTCGTAGCCAATGTAAGAAACAGACAATTTGGCGTCTTTGGCAACATTGTGAATAGTAAAGTTACCATCAAAGTCAGTTACACCGCCGAGGGTAGTACCTGAAATTGTGACAGACGCACCGATGATAGGTTCACCGCTCTGGTCTGAGACATTACCTGTCACAGTCTGAGCATTAGCAGCAATCATCGAGGTAAGAGTCAAGAAGAAGACTATAAAGACCTTCCTCCATCTCAAAAGTAGATTGTCATTCATGTGTACTTTAATGTTTGTTTATTTAGGGTTATTTATTAGAGTCTATAAAGCACTGTAAATAAATTAGGTTAGGGAGAGAGAGATGGTTATGGCTGAGGCGTAGTGCAGCCGTCCATGTGAGGACTATTAAGCGTAATGTTTTATTGCATATAGTGATGTTTTGCTTTTAGGGTTAACTTTATCTAATAATCAGTCATCACAGTAAGGTTTCAGAGCCATTTTTTTAGCACGTTTTCACTAAAGTTATTGTCTGAAGCTGACGTTCAATGGGGTTAAAATCTTAACAGGTTCTAATTATTGCCTACAAAAGTACATAAAAAAGTGAGGTGGCAATGCTATTAAATGGTTAAATCGTGTTAAGTGTATATGTTAACGCCGTTGGAATTGCAGAAATATGTTTTATAACATAAAAATTTATGTGTCTGAAGTGTTACGACGACCCGCGGCGATGACGGTGCAGACGGCGAACATAATCATAATGATGCCGATGACTTCGCGTCCGGTGAGGCGTTCATCAAAGACGAGGATGCCAAAGAAGACGGCGGTCACAGGCTCAAAGACTCCGAGGATGGCGGTGATTGTAGAGCCTACGTTTTGAATGGCGATAGTTGTGCTGACCAAGGAGACGACGGTGGGCAGGAGCGCGAGTGCTGCGACATTGAACCAACGCAGTGGATTGTGCGGAAGGGTGAGCGGCGAGTGCACGGCGACAATGATGTCATAGAGCAATGCGCCGAATGTTATGACATAGAATGTGAGTTTGAGCGTGGTGAGCTGTGACGCGGCTGATTTGTTTACACCTATTATATATATAGCGTAAGTTAGAGCTGAAATCATAACTAAGGTCACCCCTACCCCACTGAGGATAACGCCGGGCTTGCCGAGCATGAGCATAACGATGCCGGCGATAGCCATTGCGAGTGATAAGGCGGTGATGCGCGAGATGCGTTCACGGTAGATTAGCGCCATGAGCAGTGCGACCAATAGCGGATAGAGGAAAAGCATGGTGGAGGCGATGCCGGCTTCCATATAGTTGTAGCTGTGAAAGAGCGTGAGTGAGGACAATGCCATCGTGATGCCGAGGGCAGCGAGGGCAAGGAGCTGGCGGCGAGTGACGCGAAATGAGACTTTGCGCCATAGCATCATCAGTGCCAACATCAATGCGGCAAAGGTGTAACGCATTGCCAACACCGACTCGACAGACATCCCGTCGGAATAGAGCGGCAAGGCGAAGAGCGGGTTCATGCCGTAAGTCGCTGCTGCCAAGACTCCGAAAAACAGTCCTTTTGATTTGTTTGACATTCTTTAAGCGGTTGATTTTGTTCAAGTGCAAAATTAGAAATTTTTCGTCAAATGCCCAATCTGCGAGTTCGCTTAAAGGATAAAATATTTGCCGTTATCTCCTACAAAATGGTAAAATTTACTTTTTTTGATAAAATGATAGCAAGCCTATATAATATAATAGTTAAATTTGCAAAGCTATTACAAAATAATGAACTCAATCACACGATATATCGCTATACTTGCCATGACGTTGACACTCACCGCGGTGTCGGCACTGACTATGCACGCAAAGGCGGCAAAGACAGCGGCAGCCAAGCCGTTCACCTTGGTGATAGATGCCGGACACGGCGGCAAGGACTACGGCTGCATCGGCAACTTGACGAATGAAAAGACGATAGTCCTCGATGTGGCGAAGCGTTTGGGCGAAATGGTCAACAAACGTCTGCCCGAGGTCAAGGTTGTCTACACGCGTAGCGACGACAGCTTTATCTCGCTGCAAGGGCGTGCCGATGTCGCGAACAATAACAACGGCGACCTGTTTATCTCTATCCACATCAACTCAGTGGATAAGTCGAGCAAGAACCGCACGACGGTGCAAGGCGCACAAGTCTACACTTTAGGCTTGCACAAGAGCGACAGCAACTTGTCGGTGGCAATGCGCGAGAACGCCGTGATAGAGTTGGAGAATGATTATTCGACAAAGTATCAAGGCTTTGACCCTAACTCGTCAGAGTCATATATCATATTTGAATTGAACCAAAACCGCCACGTTGCGCACAGCATCGAGTTGGCGAATGACATACAGCATGAGCTTGTCCACACAGCGGGACGCGCCGACAAGGATGTCCGTCAGGCGGGCTTCTGGGTACTGTGGGCAACAAGTATGCCCTCGGTGTTGGTAGAGTTAGACTTCATCTGTAACCCGACATCAGAGCAGTTCTTGCACTCGTCAAGCGGTAAAGATAAATGTGCAGAGGCACTTTATAATGCGTTCAGCAAATATTATGAGCGTCACAGCGTGGGCGAAGGCGGCAAGACAAAGTGCGAAAGCAACTCCGGCACTGCTACCTCTGCAAAATCTGTCACCACAACAGCTCCCGCGGCAGAGACGACAAAGACAGAGAACGCAACTGCGACAGGCATCACGACCTACCACGTTCAGTTCTTGACCTCAAACGTCAAGCTAAAAGACAGCGATTCACGTCTCAAAAAAGTTGACAGCCCCGCCAACTATTATGACGGTGGACTATATAAATACTACACCGGCAGTTGTGCCACCTTCAGCGAAGCAAAAGTGCTGCTGAGCGAGGTGCGCAAGAGCTTTCCGGAGGCATTCATAATAAGAATGCGCGACGGCAAGCGTGTATCTAATTGATTAACAACACAAACAAATAAGAAATGAAGAAACTATTTAGCAGTGAAGTCATCATCGGCTTTTTAGTCATATTGGCAATGGCGATATTGTTTATCGGCATCGACTTCCTCAAAGGCGTCAACGTCTTTAAGAAAGCCAATTACTACTATGTAGAATACACCAACGTCGAAGGTCTCGCGGTGTCAGCGCCGGTGACCGTTAACGGCTACAAGGTCGGACAGGTCGCAGAAATCGAATATGAATATGACAACCCGGGACACATCAAAGTTGAGCTATCACTTGACCAAAACATGAGAGTGCCGATGGACACCAAAGCCGTGTTATCGTCAGATATTCTCGGCACAGCAGGCATTGCCCTTCAACTCGGCACAAGCACAACCGACCACAAATCGGGCGATTTACTTGACGGTGAAGTTGCATCGGGCTTGATGGATGCCGTAAGCACACAAATCATGCCGGGCGTTGCAGCAATCTTCCCCAAGATTGACAGCTTGCTGACCAATGTCAATGCTTTAGTAAGCAATCAAGCAGTGCTCGCATCAGTGCAACGTCTTGACGCAATCACAGCCAACCTTGAGGCAACGACACGCCAGCTCAACGCCATGGTCGGCAGTTTGCCCCCTATCGTCAACAATGTTAAGGGCATCACCGGCAACGTCAACACCGCGTCGGGCGATATGGCAGTCCTCACAGGCAAGCTCAAAGAAATGCCCGTTGACTCACTTGCCGCAAACTTGCAAGCTATTACCGCAAACCTGCAAATGCTCACCGAGCAACTTAACGACCCGAACTCGACAATCGGCTTGTTGACACGTGACCCGCAGCTCTATAACAACCTCAACGCCACCGTGTCATCTCTCGACTCACTCTTTATCGACATAAAGAAGAACCCCAAACGCTACATAAATATCAAGTTGCTCTAAGATTGCTTATTTAGAATCATTCTAAATATCAATTTTAAGATATTTAAAATCATAATACGCCTAACAAGCGTCTGATAAATAGGTTGGCTCGCCAAATGCTAAAAAAATCAGCAAAGCGAGCCAACCTAAATTTCGCTCTTAGCCTATTGCAAATCAGCGCATTACATACTCAAATCTAAAGTAAGCGCTCTCTGCATTTTAACAATTAGCATAACTTGCTGACTATATTACAGTTGCAATAAAAAAGAGAAATGCAAATTTTCAGCCACTTGTTTTTGAAATTTTTTTATCGGAAATTTGTATCACGAAATTGAAATTATCACATACTCTCACCTCTTATGGAGAAAACGCATACGCAGCTGTGGGCTGAGTGTTGTCAATTTATAAAAGACAACATTACGCCCCAACAATATGAATCATGGTTCAGCCCGATAAGCTCGGTTGGATTCACCGATGGCAATCTTTTGCTGTTGGTGCCTTCATCGTTCTTTGCTGACCAGCTCGAAGAGCGTCATCTTGACGTCCTTCGCGCCGGCATAAAGAAGGTGTACGGCACAGGCGTTAAGCTCTACTACCGCTATTTCACTGTACAAAATGACCCCGCCGCGAAGGTGACGCAGCTAAGTTCAGCTCCGTCGCCTACCATTATGGCGCAACATTCACAGCCGGTAGCAAGTCCATTCCAACGTCAAAACCTTGAAGGCTTCGATCCGCAACTCAACCCACGCTACACATTTGAAAACTATTGCGCGAGCCTAAGCAATCAGATTGCACGCTCCATCGGCGAAACCATCGCCAACAACCCCTCAATCAAGACTTTCAACCCCTTGTTCATCTTCGGACCGACAGGTGTCGGCAAGACACACCTTATACAAGCTATCGGCATCCGTATCAAAGAGCAAAATCCGCAGGCGCGCGTGCTATATGTCACCGCACGTTTGTTTGAAAGCCAGTACACTGCAGCCGTTGCCAAAGGCAGCACAAACAGCTTCTTCCACTTCTATCAAAGTATAGACACGCTGATTGTTGACGATATTCAAGACCTGCACAATAAGCCGGGTACACAAAACACGTTCTATCACATCTTTAATCACTTGCGTCAGAACAACAAGCAAATCATCCTCTCGAGCGACCGTGCGCCGTCAGAGATGGACGGTTTTGAGTCACGTATGCTCTCGCGCTTCAAAGGCGGTCTGTCGGCAGAGCTGTCACGCCCCGACATCACACTGCGCCGCGAAGTGCTCGTGCAGAAAGCCGAGCAAGACGGTCTCTTTATCCCCAACGAGGTGATTGACTTTGTTGCGACAAATGTCACTGACAGCATACGCGAGCTTGAAGGCGTTGTCGTGTCATTGGTGGCACATGCCGCAGTGCTCAACCGCGACATCAATGTTGACCTTGCACGCAATGTCATAGCCAACGCCGTGCGCATCAGTCGTCGTCAAGTCAACTTTGAGATGATTACGCAAGCCGTCAGCAACCACTTCGGCTTAGAAGCTGACAAGCTATTCACCAAGAGTCGCAAGCGCGAAATTTCAGACGCTCGTCAATTGGTAATGTACCTTGCTAAAAAGCTGACAAAGATGCCCATGACGGCAATCGGTCATCGCATCGACCGCACACACGCCACAGTCATCTATGCTTGCAAGAACATTGAAGAACGCATATCAATCGAAAAGAAACTCGCCGATGACGTTAAAGCCATCGAGGAAGCTATAATGAGCTAAGCCGACCAATTATCAACCGGTCTTATAAAAAAATACCCGTCTCGGAGGCGATCACTCGCGCCGAGACGGTCTTTTTTTATCTATCCTACTTACTGTTCAGATTATTTATTATCAAGAGAAACTTCTTGATAACGCAATACCCAATCGTTGATTGATATTGCTATGCAGTAATACTCATTGTATTCATTAGATGGGTCGTAAGGATTAACTTGTTTATTTGAATTAAGGAAGAATGTCAAATTAAACAAGTCTTCAGTGTCATAATACTCTTGCGCCGTAAGCGTGCTGTTCATGCTGCGGAACGCCTTCATGATGTAATCGTTGAGATTAATCTTGAGGATGCGGCGGCTTGTTTCTTTATTGACAAGAGTTAAGTAAGACGGCTGCTCTGTGGTGAGGCGCATGGTGTTAAGCTCGGCACGAACAACAGGCAGATAGCCTAACTCATCATCAGTTGACACGAGATCCAAATCTAAAGCACCTTCAATCTCATCTTCGCCCAAGTTGAAGTCGTTGTAAGTGATTTCGGGGCTTTCGGTAAGACTATTATCGCGAGCTAAAGCGCCGTTAGATGATGTTATATAGAAGTCGAAATTTTCAGGGTCAAGCGCTTCGCCATCTGTCGAGCAAAGGAAAATCACAAAGTTGTTGGTGTCCTTAACCATCGGCACCTCAACCGTAGTCAGTTGCAAAGCCTCAACAGAGACATCGGCGGCTGCGCCGTGCCACAGAGGAGTGAAACTGTTAGATGTAGAGTTATCTGACTCGGTGTTCAATGTGACAGCACAATTGTCAACAGTGTAGTTAGTAGTATCGTCGATACCGTTCCACACTACCAAGTGATAATCGCCTTCAGGAATCAAGACCTGAACTTGATACTTATTGGCAGCCAAAGTCTCGCCTTTGACCTCTAACTCTTTGACGCATTTATCAGAGCTATCATATATGAAGATATGAACATCGTTCACCTCGTTCTCGAAGCTCCCTATTGCAGCATACTTAGGCAGCAATTGGATAACCATACCTTCGGGACACTCACTCATATCATCGTGGGTAAGTGAGTCGCACGAGGATAAGCTCATTGTTGCAGCGACAGCGAGCACGCTAAGTGTTTGTCTGAAAATTCTTTTCATTGCTATTTAGTTTTGTTTATTTTTTCGTTTGTCATATTTCAATCTCACAGCGTGAGTGTGCTTAATCGTCTGTTTGAAGTCCCATGTGTGATGTATCACCAAGAGTAATGCCTGTGAAGGGATTGACAATCCACGGACGAACATTAATGTCAACTTGGAGATAAATATTGCTTTCCTCACAAGGTGTCGGCGTGTTCGGGTCGGGATATTCCGGATCAACATCATCGTTGTCGGGGTCAGTGCCGTCGCCATCAGGGTCGCTATATGATGGATTTTCAGAAGGAGTAATTGAGCTGTAAGGACTCATCGCAGCAGCTATAATGTTCAAGTCGTAGCTGTTATTGCGGACAATTGCAAACTCCATATCTGTCATCACGGTGTACTTGTTATTATTGTTGTGGCGGATGAAATATTCATAGTAAGCCACGCCTTTAGGATAATATTTCACACCGTAGGTTGTCGAATAGTTATCTGAAGAAAGCTCTGTCAAACTGTTATCGAGAGAAACGCTGGTCAAGTCATCATAGAACTTACCATTGTAATAGTACAAGTCTACAGGAGCGTAATCAGAGCCTGCATAAGATGTTGTACTGATAGCATCCTGCTTATTTTGCTGTGTAAGGTGATAAATCGTAGTCGGCACGAGTTGAACCTTGAAGATAACGCCGGTGGCATGAGTTTTGAGTTGAGCTTCTTTGCCCATTGTATTCTCAGCGACATACTCAACGCCTTTATAAGTTGTAGCGGGCAAATTGAGAGTGCTCGTCACCTGTTGACCGGATGCATTATACTGAGTGACTTCGCGATCCTCCATTAAGCTATGGAAGTCACCGGCATGTCTAAATGCCCAACCATACATATTCCAAAAACCGGTAGCGAATGTTTCCGTGTTTGTCTTGCTGCTCGAATTAGGTTCTGCCAGGAATGGATTAGTCTCTGTAATCGGGCCTAACATTGTCGCATAATCAGTAGCGCCGTTAGCTGTCGGGAGGGTAACCTCAAATGCACCGTTGATTTGACCTACATGGCGATATACATAGTATTTATTAGCCTCATTGACGATGTAATAGCTCATCAACTCGATAGTTCCGATTTGAGTGCCACCTGCAACGTCGATACCGTTATTTGTGCCATCGGATGAATTCGGGTCTGCTACATCATCATAGAGAGGTATGCTGTTAGTGCCTGTGAAATAGATTCTTGCGAAAGAACGCTCAACCTCAAAGTTAAGGACAAACGGACTTGCAGCCGACTTATTATCCTCTGTCGGAGCTAAAGTCGCTGTATAAGTGCCGTCAATGCTGCGAGCTGACATCGGGATGCCGGTTTCAGTAATATTGCTCGACAAGCCCTCGCCATCAGCGAAGTCAAATGTAGCTTGCATCAAATCGCTGACAGTCGAGACATTTTCAGCCGGCTTATTGCACAAGAGGTAGACCTTACAAGACTGGTCTGAACTCATGTTGGTGAGAGCTGTGTACAATGCAGAAGTGATAGGAGACGGACTCGTCTGATAAGTTGCTGAAGCATTGCCTTCTGTAACAGTTGAGGTCGTCACCTTGCTAACGCTGTATTTAGCGTAATACTTACCGGTATCGAACTTAACAAACGAGCTGCCATCGACAGTAAAGTAAGCATACACAGCATTAACAACACTCTCCTCGGGGAAGCTCTCCGACGTATCATATTGACCGGTGGTCTCCGTATCAGTGTAACGCGACGAAGTAGTCGTACCCGGCACATTAATGACAAACTGCAAATATGCACCATCCACGTTCTCAAACGGGTTGGTATTGAGCATATTCTCGTCATCTGAGCATGCCACAAAACCCATGGCAAGCGCCGCTGCTACTGTTAATGAAAGAAATCTATTCATCGCTATGTAGTTTTGTTAACTTTTTTATCTTGGTTGAGCGCCTCAGCTCCCCGACATCTCGGTGTTACCGATAAAACCATGCCATCCGTAACACCGACAATTATCGAGATTTCACATACGCTTCGGCTGTATATTTGTTTTTAATCGAATTTTCAAATTAGGTGTTGCCAACGACAGCGCCGTGCGCTTGAAGTAGCAAAATCTGATTCGTTGCCTTGTTATGACGACGACTCTCTGTCGTCCGGATCATAGCTGCAACTGTGGTTTGTTTTTTAGAGGAGAAGATTTGATTGAGAGAGAGATTTGATAAAAAAGCCGTGGGGAGCAGGAGTGGACTCCCACTCCCTGCGGCTTATAGTTTATTTAGAGGCGAATTTTAATCGCTTTTTTAGAGATTATTGACCAAGGATTACTGAGTTAGAGCGGATGATCCACGGACGTACACTTACGTTAACTTGCATGTACATATTGGCTTCCTCAACAGGTTCCGGATCAGTAGGATCTGGATAATCGGGGTCGGGATCATCGTTACCCGGAGTTTGGGGATCGGGATCAGGTTCGTCTTCAGGATCATCGCTGCCATTGTTCGGGTCATCAGTGCCGGGATTTTCAGGCTTGATTGATTGATAAGGAGACATAGCTGCTGAAGTGATGTCTAACTCATAAGAGTTGTTACGTACAATTGCAAATTCCATGTTTGCCATCTCTGAATACTTGTTGTTGTTGTTGTGACGGATGAAGTATTCATAGTAAGCATAACCTTGAGTATAGTGTTTGTAGTCTTTTGCAAGATTTTCAACTTCTATACCTTCCCAAGCTGCAAGAGCCTCTTCTGAAGCGAAGAATTGACGATCGTAGTAGTAGAGGTCACCTGAGTAAACATTACCATCAGCGTTAGAATAAGTAACAACTTCGGCATTACCTTCATCATTGATTTCGACAACCTTTTGAGGACGAATCTTAACTTGGAAGAAGATACCTGTTGCTTGGTTCTTGGTTTGAGCATCTTTCTCAAGGCCGTTTTCAGCTACGTATTCAATCCAACCGGGAGTTGAACCATCAGTACTTGCTGTAAAGTTCTTGAATTGAGTGTAGTGAGCATAAGCGTATGAATAACCATTCCAGTAACCTGCATAGCTTGTAGTCTTAGAAGTCTTATTGCCTGAATTCGGGTCGAGCAAATAAGAATTTGCGCCGGTGTCACCGAGCGGACCAAACTTAGCAGGAACTGTGTATGTCTTAGCGTCATCACCAGTACCCTTAGTGATAGTGATATCACCTTCAGCAGGAGTTGCATCCATACCAGCTTCAGTTGCAGTAAGGAGACCTACGTGACGATAAGCATAATATTTATTAGTCTTGTTGACAACGTAGTATTTCAAGATTTCGATTTCACCAATCTTAGATGCTTGAGAAGTACCGTTGTTAGTACCATCGGCTGCATCAGGATCGTGAGCGAAGTCAAAGAGGTCAACGATATTGCTCTTACCAACGTATGCGATACGAGCTAATGAACGCTCAACTTCAAATGACAATTGCCACGGGTTCAAGATGTTGTTATCAGCAGTTGCATCGAGCTCATCATAGATAAGACCACTGATGCTACGAGCTGTCATAGGCATACCTGATTTCTTAATAGCAGCTGTTGTTGCACCTGCGTTGGTGTAGTCGAAAGTAGCTTCGAGCAAAGCATCAACCGTAGTTACATCCTTAACAGGTTGGTTGCAGAGGAGGTAAACCTTCAAGCAATTACCGTCAGCTTGAGCAGCCTTGAGGGCAGCGTCAACATTTTCGGTCATACGTTCAACCTCAGTTTTGTAAGATTGAGTGTATTTGTTAGCTGTATCTTCTTCAACAGCAACGGCGTCGGTAGCTTTAGCTGTGTATTCAGCATAGTATTGACCATCGCGAACTTCAACCAAGTTGCCATCAGGTTTAGCGAAGTAAACATATACGTCTTCAACCTTGTACTCATCTTCAGTACCGGTAACATAGACGTCAGAAGTCTCGTTGCTACGAGAGTTAGCAGAAGCCGGGAGAGACACAACGAATTGCATATAAGCACCCGCGCCTTCATCATTTGTTTGAGGGACCGTGAGGTCTTCCTCATTTGAGCATGCTGCAAAGCCCATGGCGAGAGCAGCTGCTACTGTCAATGAAAGAATCTTTTTCATTTCTAATTTCCTTTCTTTAGGATTGTTAATTTTTTTCGGACGTGTTTTAGTAGTTTTTTTTCACGAGGGGAGTAGTGTCAACAAGTGTCGCCTTGTCAGACTGTCGTTAAGTACCCTCATTAAGCTAAGGTGATGAGTCGTGAACCATAAGTTGTAATAAATTCTCCTTAAATAGTTAAGGGTTAGTAATATAAGAGATTAATAGGCAAATTGAGAGATAGTCTTCATCCCCGGAGCCGATACTCGTGCGGCGAGTTCCGGCTCACATAGGATGAATCTTTAAGTGAATTATAGGTTTGGGGATTATGATAGTGAATTATTTCTTATCATACCATACATCCAAGTAGCATGCGCTACGCAACTGCGGATAGAGGATGTCTAACATACCGCGGTATGTTCTGCCTCCGTTGAGAGCCTGCAAGCGTGCCTTGCGCTGCGACTCCGGAACATTGTCGATAATATTGAGCACTTGGTCTTTGCCAACCATGTCGCTTGAGATAACCAACTCACGCAGACCATACCAGTCTTCACCGCCTGAGATAGTGCGGATCTGTGAAGCATCAAGACGATGCTCTTTCTCGAGGATGTAGTCGCGGAGAGCTTCGGCACGGCGTTGACCGAGGTTCTTATTGCGCTGCAGCGGACCTTCAGGTGACGCATATCCTTCGATGTCAACTCGTGAAACCTTGACTGAGTCAGATGACAAGATAATGTCGAGAGCGTTAAGTATCGTTGCCAAATGCTCGCGGTTCTTAGAGTAATCTTCATAAAGGACTGAATTATCCAAACGGTAGCGCACGGGCATGTGAGTGCCGCTTGATGGCATACCAACTTGGTGAACAAACGGGAACATCTGCTCCAAAGTCGGACGATTCTCGATGACCTCACGAACCAAGACAGTATCTGTGGAGTGAGTATGACGTCCCGGTACAAAGACAGTGCGCAGATCACGCTGCTTAGACTTGCCAAATGTGTACGCGAGATTAACAGCTAAACGAGTCGGAGCGAAGAAGGTCTTACTGTCATTGCCGTGATTCTTACCACAGGTGCGACATTCATACCTATCATACTTAGTATAAACGACACCCAAACCGATAAGAGCCTCAATGCTCCAGTGATGATTTAAAGCCCAATGATAGCCGTAAGTGACACCGGCACGCACGTGCCAGCCTTCATAACGTGAATCCTTCTTAAATCCCCAGAACGGCACCTTGATACCGGCGACATTATATTCACCGCCACCGACATGGACACCAAAGAAGTGACCGTTCATAGACTCACGTAGCCAATAGCGAGCCTCGACAGTTCCCTGATAGTGCTTCCACTTCTTATTGTCAGAGAAAGTAAAAGGATTGACCGAGCCGGCGACCTCCAATGACCACTTCGGCGCCAATGTAACCTCGGCTCCCAAGTTAGGAGTAGTCATCGCCCATTCCAAGATATTGGTCTTCAGAGCAAATGTCGCACGGGTGTGAGTGTTAAGAGCTTGGATCGAATCTAACGCCCTTATAGAGTCTACTGCTGCGGCAAGCTCTGTCGTCTGAACCTCGGCTGCCATCGGCAGTGTCATTGCGAGGCTCAACGCGGTACTTAAAAATATTCTTTTTACAAGCATTATAGTGAGAAATTAGCACCTCAGTGTTCCGGTTGTTTAATCTGGCACCTTAGTGAATTAACTAATTTGTGATGTTTTATAAGTATAACAACTAAACGTGTTTAAAAGTTTTTGCCCGAAGGCGATTTATTAACCTAACGATTGTTAAACCTTTGGTGTCATTTTGTAACACACTAATAAACAACAGTTTCGGTCATAGGCAATTTTTTCTGATAAATAGGTTAAAAACGGCAATTAAGACATGAAAAGTTGAGATTGGCGGAGGAGCAATGTGAGTACCTCAGTCATCGAGTCGTGCAAATCGGCGCAGGTCTTGATATGCGCCGGTCGCATGTGCGACTTGAGGGCGACACTGTTTCCAAGGATTTGATTCGCCACCTACTCTAAGGCGGCCATGTATCTTCATTCTCATCTTTTCAAATAAAACACCCTCCCCACCCCAAAAGTTTTTACAAAATGTATCATTTAACATTTGTTACGTTAAGGATAACAATTGTCATAGAGATGTAACAATTCACGCAATAAATAAATCAAAACAGCGTTAATAAAGATATGAATACCTTCTCTGATATCTACCTGCAAATCGTGTTCAGCGTCAAATACCGTGATGCCGTTATAGACAAAACATGGCGCTCTCAACTACACGCCTACATCGCCTCAATTTTTAACGCACACGGTCACAAAGCCATCATCGTCGGCGGCACACAAGACCATGTCCATGCTCTTATAAAATATAATGTAAACGGAACTGTGGCAGACATCGTTAGAGATGTCAAAAAAAATTCTTCGACATGGGTTCATGAACACAACCTCACAATGTGCCAATTTGCATGGCAAAAAGGTTACGGCGTATTCTCTTATTCGCACGACCAAGTTGAGCGAGTCAAGAAATACATCCAGAACCAAGAACAACACCACCACTGCAACAATATCGACAACATCACCGAATTTAAACGCCT
>CAYYAA010000030.1:0-21582 GCA_964469875.1 uncultured Bacteroides sp. | reverse complement strand
ACTTCTTCCTCGACCGAGCTATCGAGGCAGCTGAAGAAGTTGCTGCAAATCGTTCTCTCGACAATGACTATCTCTCTATGTTTAACAACTACGAGAGTACATTCAGTGACAACGATGAAGTTATTCTCGCTCGTTACTTCAAGAATGGCGTCGTTACTCACAGCTGCTCTGCTTACTTGAAGAGTGGTGGTGGTTGCGGCGTATCTCGTGCGGCTGTTCAATCATTTTTGATGAGCAACGGTCTTCCTTGGTATGCCGAGAACTCAGGCTTCACTACCGACCTAACATCATATGAAGAATTCCAAGGTCGCGACAGTCGATTAACAGGTTCTGTTCGTGCTGCAGGTCGCTTTATCAACTCAACATTTAATGAAGAGACTCGCCGCTATGACTACGATACCGTTTACTACTACTGCCCATACATCTACGGTACTGGTAACGAAAAATCAACTACAGGTTACGACCTCAACAAGTGGTGCACAGATAACACCGATCAACGTATGTCTAAGGCATGTACGACCGCAATTCCTATTTTCCGTTTGGGTGAGGTTTACCTCAACTATATCGAAGCATACTACGAGCGTAACAAGAACCTCGGTGGCAATTGCGATCAATACTGGAGAGCTCTCCGTCGCCGTGCAGGTGTTGACGAAGACTACACCAAGACAATAGCCAATACCGACCTCTCTAAAGAAAATGACTTGGCTGTATGGTCAAAGGGCGTTGAAGTGTCACCCACGCTCTACAACATTCGCCGCGAGCGTCGTTGTGAACTTCTCGCCGAAGGTCTCCGCTTGATTGACCTCAAGCGATGGCGTTCACTCGACAAAATGGTCGACTATCAACCTGAAGGCTTCAATCTTTGGGGTGGTTCAATCCGCGAAATGTATAGTGCAGACAACCTCAAGGCTGATCTCGTATCACAAAGTTCAATCAGCGACTACGTTCACCCGCTGCAAATCAAGGCTACATCTTTGGTTTACAATGGCTATGACTTCCCGAAGCCACACTATCTCGAGCCTATTCCTATTTCGGAATTCCTCCTCACTGTGTCTAACGGTACAAGCACCATTTACCAAAATCCCGGTTGGCCTACGAGTGCTGACGGAACAGCGGACTATTCTTATGATTGCGACTAATCATATTTGATTAATAACAAATCCGTAAGAGAGAGGGTGGATAGCTCCTTTTCGGGGGTATTCCCCTCTCTTTTGCTTTTTTCGACTTTAATGCCCATATTCATATTTCAAGCGATGAATAATCTCAATTATAAATCACTGCTCTATCCGTCGGTTGCGCTACTGACATTGCCAACCATCGCTTCTTGTTCATCAAACAAGGAGGCAGAAACCAAACCTTTGAACATAGTCTACATAATGACCGATGACCATACTGCACAGATGATGAGCTGCTATGACACGCGGTTTGCCAATACGCCCAATCTCGATCGTATTGCTCGAGACGGGGTACGTTTCACCAATAGTTTCGTTGCAAATTCGCTCTCAGGCCCAAGCCGCGCTTGTATGATTACAGGCAAGCACAGCCACAAAAACGGCTTCACGGATAATACGACTTGTGTATTCGATGGTTCACAACAAACTTTTCCTAAGCTACTGCAACAAGCAGGCTATCAAACTGCCATTTTCGGTAAATGGCATCTCGAAAGTCTGCCAACCGGCTTTGATACGTGGGAAATCGTTCCGGGTCAGGGAGACTACTACAACCCTGACTTCATCCACCAAAACGGAGACACAATTCAAGAGCATGGCTACCTCACACACCTCATAACAGACAAAAGTATTGATTGGTTGGAAAACAAGCGCGACAAGGACAAACCATTCTGCTTGCTCATCCACCACAAAGCGATACACCGTAATTGGATGGCTGATACTGCCGACTTGAAGCTGTTCGAGGATCGGACCTTTGAACTTCCTGAGAACTTCTATGACAACTACGAAGGTCGCCCTGCTGCCGCTGCTCAAGAAATGAGCATCTTCAAAGACATGGACGTACTTTATGACCTCAAGATGAATCGCGCAGACAAGACAAGCCGTTTGAAAGCGCGATATGAATCATACTACAACCGCATGGACTCAGCAGAGAAAGTCGCATGGAATGCATTCTACGATCCAATCATAGAAGACTTCTACAACCGTGTCGACACCATGTCTGAAAAAGAATTGGCTGAATGGAAATACCAACGCTATATGCGTGACTATCTCAAAGTCGTTAAGAGTCTTGACGATAACGTTGGTCGTGTACTCAAATATTTAGAGGATAGCGGATTGCTCGAGAATACACTTGTAGTGTACACATCTGACCAAGGCTTCTATATGGGCGAACATGGTTGGTTTGATAAACGTTTCATGTATGAAGAATCTTTCCATACGCCTCTCATTATGATGCTGCCAAAAGGCTTTGACCGTCGTGGCGACATTGATGAAATGGTGCAAAACATTGACTATGCACCTACATTCCTCGAATTGGCAGGCGCAGAAATTCCGTCAGACATACAAGGCGAATCTCTCGTTCCGTTACTCAAAGGCGAAAAGCCTGCCAATTGGCGCAATTGGCTATACTACCACTTCTACGAATACCCGGCAGAACATAGCGTTAAGCGTCACTATGGCGTAAGAGATAACCGCTACAAGCTAATTCACTTCTACAACGACATTGACGTTTGGGAGCTATATGACTTGCAAAATGACCCACATGAGATGCACAACATCTACGGTCAACCGGGCACTGAGGACATTATTACTCATATGCGCAGTATTCTTAAAACTGCACAAGAGAAGTATGATGACCCCATCCGTTTAAAATATCCTCTTTAAATGTAAGCAATGAGATTATTATTTTCGACATTATTGACGCTCTCATGGCTCGGTATGGTGGCACAACCACAGGAGTGCGCCATCATACCTCAACCTGTTGAGTACAATGCTTCATCAGGCACGACCACCATTTCATCTAAGGCTATTATTCGTGCAAATGGAGTAGCACAGATTGCTGCCAGACGCTTAAAGTCCGACCTTAACGAGATGGATTTATCCATAGGCAAATCGGCATCTGTCTATTTCAATGTTGACGCATCAGTCAAGCCCGGCGGCTATAAACTTGTGGTTAGCGATGACAAAATCGACATTACCGCCGCCAATCAAGATGGTTTTTTCAATGGCGTTGAATCGCTATTGCAGCTTGCCGAACTCGGCAATGGCACAATCGAGAATTGTATCATTAACGACTATCCTCGCTTTGATTATCGAGGCTTGATGCTTGACGTAGTGCGCTACTTCATTCCAAAGGACGAAATTCTAAAGATGATTGATGTGGCAGCTCGTTTGAAGCTGAACAAGCTCCACCTACACCTCTGCGACGACAACGGCTGGCGTCTCGAAATCAAGAGCCTGCCCCAGCTCACAAAGGTAGGCGCATGGCGCGTTCACCGCGATGAATACTTCCCAATGCGCGAGAACCCCAAAGAAGGAGAGCCCACCCCGGATGGCGGCTATTACACCCAGAAGGAGATGCGTGAGATTGTGAAATATGCTGCTGACCGCAACATCACCATTATTCCAGAAATCGAGATGCCTGCACACTCAATTGCGGCTATCGCCTCCTATCCAGAGCTGAAGTGTCCGACTAACGACCAATTTATCGGCGTACTGCCAGGCATCGGCGGCAAAATGGCTTCGGTCATCTACTGCGCCGGCAACAAGAAAGTCTACACCTTTCTCCAGAAGATTCTTGACGAAGTTATGGCAATCTTCCCTTCTGAATACATCCACCTCGGCGGTGACGAAGCAGAGAAATCAAACTGGAAGATTTGTCCACTCTGCAATGAACTTATGGCACAGGAGGGCATCGCCGACTACGAAGAGTTGCAAGGCTACTTCATGGATTGTATGATTAGCTACGTCAACAGCAAAGGGCGCAAAGCTATCGGTTGGGATGAGGTGACTTATGGTAAGCCCAAGAAAGATATTACTATCTTCGGATGGCAAGGTACAGGCAACATTGCAGTTAAAGATGCAAAAGCAAATGGCCACCGTTTCGTAATGACACCGGCGCGCACGCTCTACCTCATCCGCTACCAAGGGCCACAATGGTTTGAGCCATTTACATACTTCGGCAACAACACGCTCAAAGATGTTTACTCCTATGAGGCAGTACAAAACGATTGGGATGATAAGACCAAGTCGCTGCTTTGGGGATTGCAAGCATCAATGTGGACAGAGTTTTGCAATTCACCTGCCGATGTTGAATATCAAGTTTTTCCACGTCTCGTTGCATTAGCTGACGCTGCATGGCGACCGCAAGGCGTGAGCAATTGGTCAGGTTTTCTCACAAGCCTCGACAAATTTGTTCCATACCTTGAACGTAAAGGTGTGACATATGCCAAATCAATGTTCAATATTGATCACAAGGTTAAAGATAGCAAAGTCTCACTGTCGTGCATTCGCCCAGATGTTGAGATTAGATACACCATTGACGGCACTGAGCCAACTACCATATCATCGGTCTATAGCGAGCCTATTGAAGTTTGCCGCAGCAAAGTAATAAAAGCGGCGACATTCTGCAGCGGCAATAAACTCGGACAAACATTGACACTTGCCCTAAACGTTAACAAAGCTACCGGGAAGGCAGTCACTTCGTCCAACCACCAATCCGGAATGCTCTACACGCTTACAAATGGGCTGCGCGGCAGTGAACGCAATTCCGATTTTGAATGGGCAGGTTGGCATAACAGCACTGCTGATTTCACCATTGACCTCGGCGAAATCGTGCCAATTCACAACATCAGTCTCGGGGTGTTAGCCCACAGTGGCCTTTGTATTGCAGCACCAAAAAGCATCTATGTCTATACTTCAAACAACGGCACATCATTTGATTTAATTAAGACAATAACATTCTCAGATGAAGAAGTTTATGCAAAAAAAGCGACAATACTAAATCCAAGCTGCGGAGATTTGGATACGTCCGCTCGTTTTGTTAAATTTGTAGCTATAAATCCAGGCGCTGTTCCCAATGGATTCCCTCGTGAAGGTACGGCAACGTGGATGTATTTTGATGAAATTACCATTGAATAATTAATAATCAAAGCCCAACAACATTATGCTAAAGAGAGTAATTACTGCCATCTTTCTAACTTTCACAGTCTGTGGCGTAAATGCGGCAGGAATGACAGACGAATATGTCGAATGGCAAGATCTCAATGCTTTCCGCAACGGACAAATCGGCATACACACGTGCGTTGTTCCCTATGCAGACAACAACGAAACCGCTATTC
The DNA here is from genome assembly GCA_964469875.1 of uncultured Bacteroides sp. Classification (GTDB taxonomy): domain Bacteria; phylum Bacteroidota; class Bacteroidia; order Bacteroidales; family Muribaculaceae; genus CAG-873. Next base: position 16,292 of record CAYYAA010000030.1, on the reverse strand, counting down.
GCAATCACGGATACACAGCATCGCCCTACTATCTTGACCTTAATGGTTCATGGAAGTTCAATTGGGTTCAAGATCCCGGAAAACGTCCGTCAAAATTCTATGAAGCCGACTTTGACGTCTCATCATGGGACAACATCACAGTTCCCGGCAGTTGGCAATGTCAAGGTTATGGCACCAAGCTATATGTCAACACGACTTACGAGTTTGACAGCAAATTCTACAACTTCAAGAAAAATCCTCCACACGTACCTTATGACAACAACGAAGTAGGTTCATACCGTCGCACGTTCACCATCCCGGCTAATTGGGAAGGTCGGCGTGTTGTACTCTGCATCGAGGGCGCATCTTCATTTATGTACGCATGGGTTAACGGTCAGTATCTCGGTTGTAACCAAGATTCAAAGACAGCTGCCGAATGGGATATTACTTCCATACTTCAACCCGGCGAAAACTCTGTGTCTCTCGAAATTTATCGCTGGTCAGCAGCTTCATATCTCGAATGTCAAGACATGTGGCGTTTGAGCGGTATCGAGCGTGATGTTTACCTCTACTCTACCCCAAAGTCTTACATTGCAGACTACAAGGTAATATCTCCGCTTGACCACACCAACTACCGTGATGGCGAACTAACCATACAAGCTCATATCGAAGGTCTGCCAACAATAAGTAGCACTTCCACTAATCGTCGCAAAGCACCATTGAAGAAATATTCATTAGCTTATAAACTCTTTGATGCAGACGGTAACTGCGTGCTTGAGGATGGACAAGATGTGACTAAAGATAATGAGTTCATTGCCACATTACCAAATGCAAAGCCGTGGTCTGCAGAATCTCCATATCTCTATACACTTGTCATGACATTGAAAGATCAAGCTGAAAACGTGATTGAAACACTTGGTTGCAATGTCGGCTTCAAGACTTCCGAAATCAAGAATTCTCAGTTCTACCTCAACGGCAAACCCATTCTTATAAAAGGTGTCAACCGTCACGCATTCTCTGAGTTAGGGCACACACTCACACGCGAGTCAATGATTAAAGACATTGAGCTGATGAAGAAGAACAATATCAACACGGTTCGCAACTGCCACTACTCTATGGATCGCGAATGGTATCACCTCTGCGATGTCTATGGGCTCTACCTTATCGACGAAGTTAACATTGAATCACACGGCATGGGCTATGAAGCCGAATCACTCGCCAAAGACTCCACTTGGATTGCTCCACACATGGACCGTTCACAACGTATGTATGCCAAATCTAAGAATCATCCATCTGTAACATTCATGTCACTCGGCAATGAAGCAGGTGATGGCTACAACTTCCAGAAGACATACGAATGGTTCAAATCTGTTGAGACTAATCGTCCAATCCAATACGAGCGCGCACTTGACAACTACAACACCGATGTTTATGCTCGTATGTATCGCAGCATTAAGGAAATCAAAGACTATTGCAGCAAGCCCGGCGTATATCGTCCGTTCATACTCTGCGAATATGCTCACGCAATGGGTAACAGTGTCGGTGGTCTTTGCGACTACATGGAAGTATTTGAAAGCGAGCCATTGGCTCAAGGTGGCTGTATTTGGGATTGGGTTGACCAATCATTTGCAGCAAAAGACAGCAGTGGTCGTTTCTATTGGGCATACGGTGGAGACTTCGGTCCAGAAGGCATTCCAAGCGATGGCTCATTCTGCTGCAATGGTCTTGTTAACTCTGATCGTTCAGCTCACCCCCACTTGTCAGAAGTGAAGAAACTATATCAAAATATCAAATCATCACTTGTATCGTCTGACGATGACATCGTTATTAGGGTTAAGAACTGGTTTGACTTCACCAACCTTGACAAATACACTATGAACTGGTCATTCGTTACTCCTGAGGGCAAAGTCTTGGCTTCAGGCCTTAAGAAAGTAAACTGCGAGCCACAAGCTACCATTGATATCAATCTTGGCAGAATTGAAAAGCCTGCCGACTGCGATGAAGTATACGTTAACCTAAGCTGGACTAATGATGAGCGCTATTCATTGGTTAATAAAGGCCATGAAGTGGCCTACGACCAATTTGTGATTGGCAACTTTGAGCCTAAAGTCTATGTTGCGGGCAAGATGAAACGCAAAGGCAACGTCTACTCAACATCTGAGCTATCTTTCAGCGTTTGTCCTGAATCCGGTAATATCGTAAGTATCGTTAAGGATGGCAACGAGCAACTCGCTACACCTATCACGCTGTCGCTCTATCGTCCACAGACAGAAAACGACATAAAGCACTATGGCAAGATTTGGCAAAACGAATGTGGTCTTGACAGCATCAACCAAAAAGCTACATCAATCACATTCAAGAACAACGTCGTAACAGTCAAAGCTGACGTTATCGGCCGCAAGAGTAATGTTATCGGCACTGTCGTTTATGGTTATACCATTACCGATAACAATACACTGAACATCGCATGCGACTTTACGCCGGACAACGAAGCTATAAGTTCATTGCCTCGCGTAGGTCTGACATACCGTACCAAGAAGGGAAACTGCGAGAGCGTTTCCTACCTTGGCCGTGGCGAAGTTGAAACCTATGCCGACCGCAAGTCTTGTGGCCTTATCGGCGTGTACAATACTACTCCCGAGAAAGACTTCCACTATTATATCGTTCCACAGGCCACAGGAAACCACACCGACACTCGTTGGATTAAATTCAACAACGCGCTGACAGTTACATCAGATGCAATCTTCAACTTCAGTGCTACGCCCTACTCCGATGCAAACATTGATGCAGCCAAGCACATCAATGAGCTTGTTGATGATGGTATGATTACCATCCACCTCGATGCTGCACACACCGGTGTCGGCACTGCTACTTGCGGCCCTGACATTTTGCCTAAATATCTCTTGAAAGTAGAACCTTATCAATTTAGTTTCCACTTCAATTTCAAATAATGATGTCTCGACATAAATTATTCGCTACAATGTTACTTGCCACAGTAGTGGCAAGTAACAGTTTTGCCAATAAGCAATATTACACCAAGTCTGTAACATTTCCCGAAGGTGCTACTTTGGAGCAAAAGGTAGACATAGCGTCTCGCTTACGTCCGGCCGATAAGCAGCTTGATTGGCAACGCCTTGAGCTGACGGCGTTCTTACACTTCGGCGTTAACACCTACACCAACCGCGAATGGGGTGACGGCACCGAATCGCCCGAAATTTTTAATCCAGTAGGCCTTGATGCTCGCCAATGGGTAAAGACTTTGCATGATGCCGGCTTCAAACTTGTAATTTTGACAGCCAAGCACCATGACGGCTTCTGCCTCTGGCAAACTAAGACCACCAAGCACTCTGTCGCTTCATCACCGTGGCGCAACGGCAAGGGCGATGTACTTGCCGATCTCCGCAAGGCTTGCGATGAGTATGGCATGAAGCTCGGCGTCTACCTCTCTCCGTGGGATAGAAATGCAGCTTGTTATGGAACGGATGCCTACAACGATATGTTTGTTGCTCAGCTCACCGAGTTGCTTACTCAATACGGCAAAATTGATGAGGTCTGGTTTGATGGCGCTTGTGGAGAAGGGCCTAACGGCAAGAAGCAAGTCTATGATTGGACGCGTTTCAAGAACGTAATAGCCGATCTTCAACCGACCGCAGTCACAGCAATCATGGGCGACGATGTACGTTGGGTCGGCAATGAGAAAGGGCTCGGTCGCGACACCGAATGGAGCGCCACTCCGCTAATGCCGGGTATCTATACTGAATCAACCGAAGCCAATTCAAAGCTCGGTTTGCGCCAGAAGTCGCCAGACCTCGGCAGCCGCGACTTGCTCAACAAAGCAACCGCTCTCTATTGGTGGCCATCAGAGGTTGACGTGTCGATACGTCCGGGATGGTTCTATCACAAGAACGAATATCCAAAGCCTCTTTCACAATTGGTTAATATCTATCTCAGCTCTGTAGGTAAAAACTCAGTGCTGCTGCTCAACATTCCTCCTACAACAGACGGTCGCATTGCTTCAGCTGATAGTGCACGACTGATGGAGTTGCGTCGCTGGGCAGACAACTCTTTTGCCGACGACCTCGTCAGCAAGCTCAAAGGCAAAAAAAACGAGAAGCAAGCCACTCTGCGCAAAGGCTCCACATTTAACTGCGTGGTTCTCGGTGAGGATATAAGCAAAGGTCAGCGCGTTGAATCGTTTGACGTATTAGCTCTGCAAGGCACTGCATGGAATAAGATTGCTGAGGGTACAACTATCGGTAACAAGCGCATTTTAACCTTTGATGCAGTGACGGCCGATGCTATCAAACTCGTGCTAACATCGACACGCGGCGATGCTATAATTAGCAATATAGGAGTATATAACATTGTGCGTCCGGAGGATATTCATGACACAGCTTCAAGCACAGTCAACTTCCTTTCGACAGCCACATGGAAATGTCTTAACCACCCCGAGGCGTCAAGTACATTTGACCACGAGTCTACAACTTCATGGACTGGTTCTGACGCACTCATCATCGACATGGGTCGCACTGCCGAAATTAACGGTTTCTCTTATCTTCCGGTAGTACGCGCTGACAACCACGGTCTCATCTTCCGCTACGAGTTCTACGTGTCAAACGACGGCGAAGCGTGGACTAAGGTATCTACGCCCGGCGAGTTTGGCAACATCCAATACAACCCTCTACAACAGTTTGTCACATTTGACAAGACTATAAGTTGCCGCTATTTCAAATTTGTGCCAACCGGTTCGGTAAATGTCGATGGTGTGTACACCATCGCAGAATTAGGCATTACAACCCCCACCCCGGTCATTGACGCTTGCGACAACGAGGCTCTCTTATGGCCAAATGCCGGCGAGGCTCTGACATTGAAACCGGGCGATGCCCATCCTACTCAAAGGGGTTGGAATTTCTTCACAGCCCACGAGTTTCTAAAACGAGACTGCAACGGCGTGTTACCCAAAGGATGGATTATCCAAATGGGCGCACACGCAGCCAAGAACGCTAAAATCGACCTTGACAAATGCTCCAAGGTAACAGATGATGGCTATTTGAAACTGTGGAGTGTTGAAGAGGCAGACTCTATCGACAACGGCTTCGGTAAGAAGGTTAAGCACTCAACCTTCGCCTATCGCACAGCACTTCCCGGCGCTGAAGAAAATTGGTGTAACTTCACAGAGAATATGCGCATAGAAGTACGCTATCGTCGCTCTAATGCTACAGGATTCATCAATGCCCTTTGGTTAATGGGCAACAACAATCGTCCATGGCCCAAGAATGGTGAAATTGACTTATTGGAAAATCCGACACCCACGATTAACCACAAAGCTCACTTCACATTACACTCTGAGAATCGCTATGCTGGCGTTGTCGGCGGCAAGGGCAGCGTCACTGCCTCAACCACTATCAACGACATGAGCAAATGGAATATCTATTGGATGGAATGGCTCGAAGACCGCATAATCGGTGGTGTCAACGGTCAAAAATTCTTTGAGCATCGCTATGGTGATGACGGTAACAACGATTGGCCGTGGAACGATCCGGAGTATTTTTATATGTTGATTACAAGCGAGCTATCCACCAACCCCAACGCATGGGCAGGTGCAATAGATTCATCAAAATGGAATATTGCTAACCCGCCCCACTGCGACATCGACTGGGTACGTGTATTTGTTAACGACAAATATACCGGTCCGGCTGCTCCCGATGTAAAATACTATTAATCGAGCTATTAACTTAGGGTACTCGTAGACAACCGAGTACCCTATTTTCTATCTATAAACGTTATGCACTCACTTGAAAATCCATTTGCAAGACCACTCTACATCATGGCAAAGCCCGCAGGCCCTACGTGCAATTTAGCGTGCAAATATTGCTACTACCTTGAAAAAGACAATCTCTTTAGGGACGATGCACGCCACATCATGTCAGATGCCGTACTCGAAAGATACATCAAGCTATACATTGAGGCACAGACCACACAAGGTGTACAATTCACATGGCACGGTGGAGAAACTATGGTGCGTCCGCTGAGCTTCTACAGACGGGCTATGGAGCTACAACATAAATATGCAAACGGGCACATCATTGAGAACAGCATACAAACCAATGGAACACTGCTAACAGAAGAATGGTGTCGCTTCTTGCGCGACAATCACTGGCTCGTGGGACTATCTATTGACGGGCCGGAGGAATTTCACAACGAGTACCGTCTATCACAACAGGGCAAGCCCACATTTCGCAATGTGATGAAAGCCGTGCGAATGCTTGACCGCTACAAGGTAGACTGGAATGCTATGGCTGTAGTCAACGACTACAATGCCGACTATCCGGAGGACTTCTATAACTTCTTCAAGGAAATAGGCTGCCACTACATTCAATTTACACCTATTGTTGAACGACTACTCGCGCACAAAGATGGTCGCCACCTCGCATCCCCTGATGAGGTCACAACTCAACTTGCACCGTTCTCGGTTACGCCGGAACAGTGGGGCAATTTCTTATGCAAAGTTTTTGACCTCTGGGTTCGCAATGATGTCGGCACATTTTTTGTACAGTTGTTTGATGCCACGCTTGCCAACTGGGTTGGACAAGAGCCGGGTGTGTGTACCATGGCAAAGAGTTGCGGACATGCCGGCATAGTGGAATACAATGGTGATGTCTACTCATGCGACCACTTTGTCTTCCCGGAGTACCGACTTGGCAACATATCAGACAGCACATTCATCGAATTGATGTACAGCGAGAAGCAACAGCTATTCGGGCAACGCAAGACAGATATTTCAGACCAATGCCGCAAATGCGACTATCTTTTTGCTTGCAACGGCGAGTGTCCCAAAAATCGCTTTGCCATGACTCCCGATGGAGACAGCAGACTTAACTATCTATGCCAAGGGTATCGACAATTCTTTGCTCACGCGACTCCTTATATGGACTTTATGAAGCGAGAATTAGAAGCGAATCGACCGCCAGCCAACGTGATGCAAGCCATCCACAACGGTCTGATAAAGTAAGCCACTAAAAAAACGTCTGCCAACCAAGTGATTGACAGACGTTTTTATGAATTAAGTTCTAATTAGCGAACTACAAATTTGCTTGCTGTATTGCCTTGACGACGGATGTAAAGACCTGCGGGGAGATTTTCTGCGTTAACGCGAACGCCGCTCAAGTTGTAAACTTCAACAGGGGCATTATTGTCGTTAGCAATAATGTTAGAAACAGATGTTGTTGGAATATCTGTTGTTGGAACACCGTGATTCAAGTGTACATAAGAGTATTTACGGGTGCTAAGGATAGGATCGCTGTTGCCTGTAACTTTGAGGAACTCAACGCTCTTAACCAATACGGTACGGTTTTGGATACCGGCAGCCCAACCATTAAATTCACACTTTACATAAACAGGAGTATATACTACATCATCATCACCAACGGGGCACCAAGTATCGAACTCGTAAACCATCCAAGTGTCAGGATCCCAGAAGATGTTACCTTCATCATTTTCTTCAGGATCATCTACGTGATCTACATCATCATCATAGTATTTAGCGAATTTATCTGTACGAACGCCAACATTTTCGGCATTCTGATCATTTTTGGGAAGAATACCACCGTTATTATTCGTAGTATAAATAGCCTTGGGGACTATGGTATTATCTAAAGTGTTAGAGAATACATTGAAGGTGATGCGAACACGTATGTTACCGTCTTCGGGGAGAGTAGCACCTTCTCCGCCTTTACCACTCTTGTAAGTATCAGGTCCTGCGAACCAGTTGATGTGCCAGTAGCCGGTACCCGATCCCATTTGGGGCGCGCTAAAGTCAGATGCAGCACCAAGCTCTGATACGGCATAGGCGTTAAAGTTAGATCCTTGACCATTGATGCAGAGAACGCGACCGATTTCGCCACCCATATCAATGATAGAGATACCTTTGGTAAGGACATCATAACCTGCGTTACCGGGATTTCCTGTCAGAACAGTCAAGCCGGTAGTTTCGCTCCATTGCTTTTCGCCTTCAACAACTGACCAAACATTGGGAGCACTAATGTTAGCGTTACCCCAAAGACCAGCCATGCTGCCAAGGTCGCTTCTTGGGATATTGTGTTCTGTGAACGTGTTGTAGTCATACTTGAATATAGTTTCTTCATCCATTGCGAATGCAGAAGCACCCATCAAAGCTACTACAGTTAGAAGTAATGTTTTCTTCATTTGTAATTGTATTTAAGGGTTAGTTAATTTACATCGCAAATATACAAATATTTATTAAACCAACAATACAAAAAGGTAAAAAAAATTCACTATGATAAAAATTTATCAATCTGACCCTTATTGTGAAATTTAGGGTCTATATTTAAGATATTAATCCAAAGATAACTTTTAGGGAAATTTCTGTAGTTTATCGCATTTTTTTTGTATATTTTATCAGTATAAACTAACTTTGCACTATATAAAACTCTATATGGAAGGTTCAAGCTACTCAAATTATAAGTCCAAAAGTCAACAAAAGGCTGTTTCAGATATTGCCGGACGTATTGCTCCACGCGACACAGCGTTGGAGTCAGCCGTACTCGGTGCTTTAATGCTCGAAAAAGATGCATACACAGCAGTATGTGATATTTTAAAACCCGAAAGTTTTTATGACCCGTCAAACCAGCGAATATACGAAGCTATTCAAACGCTCGCAGCGGGACAGAGACCTATTGACTTATTGACAGTAATTGAACAGCTGCGACTTAACAACACGCTTGACGAAGTCGGCGGTGCAGCTTATATTGCTCAGTTAACATCAAATGTAACATCGGCTGCACACGTTGAGTTTCACGCTCGCATCGTAGCTCAAAAATACCTTGCACGCGAGCTCATCTCTTTTGCATCACAAATTGAGAACAAAGCATTTGACGAAAGCAATGATGTTGATGATCTACTGCAAGAGGCTGAAGGCAAGTTGTTTGAAATATCGCAGCGCAATGTTAAGAAAGATGTCACACAAATTGACCCGATTATATCTCAAGCTCTGGAGCAGATGGAATCCGCAGCTAAACGAGCATCCGGTCTTAGCGGTCTTGAGACCGGTTACCACGAGTTGGACAAACTGACTTCCGGCTGGCAAAATTCAGACTTGGTAATTATTGCAGCACGTCCTGCTATGGGTAAGACGGCTTTTGTGCTGTCAATGGCTAAAAACATGGCTGTCAACTACAACACACCTGTCGCAATATTCTCACTCGAAATGAGTAACCTTCAACTCGTAAACCGTCTTATCTCTAACGTATGCGAACTTGAAGGTTCAAAGATTAAGTCTGGTCAGTTGACAGATATTGAATGGGGACGTATGATGGCTCGTTTAAAACAGCTCAACGGTGCCCCCCTTTACATTGATGATTCGCCATCACTCTCAATCTTTGAGTTACGCACCAAAGCCCGTCGTTTGGTCAGAGAGCACAATGTCAAGATAATGATTATCGACTACTTGCAGCTCATGAACGCTTCAGGCATGAAATACGGCTCGCGTGAACAAGAAGTCAGTATGATTTCTCGTTCACTGAAGCAATTAGCAAAGGAGCTGAACATCCCGATTATAGCTTTGTCACAGCTTAACCGTAGCGTTGAGTCTCGTACCGAGAACAAGCGTCCGCAGCTGTCAGACTTGCGTGAGTCCGGTGCTATCGAGCAAGATGCCGATATGGTTTGTTTCATTCACCGTCCTGAATATTATCTACACTCAGGGCAAGATGCAGAAGGCAATGACATCAGAGGCCTTGCACAATTTATTGTAGCAAAACACCGTAGTGGCGCTGTCGATGACGTTAAAATGCGATTTAGAGCGTCATTTGCTCGATTTGAGAACTGGGAAGAGAATGCTTCGGACACTAATAGTTCAAACAACTATGCTCAACGTGGTTCAAAGATGAACATAGGAGACGATGCGCCACAAGCGGCATCTATGACAGGAGCGCAAAATACGTTCAGCGGCGGCACCGCTGATATTATCGGCACAAGTAATGAAGAGCCTCCGTTCTAAAGCTATTTATTTGCACGACGTTCACGCTCAGCATAGCCCTGCTTGTATCCTTCTTTAGACAAACATCGTTGCTCTATAATAATCGGGCGAAGATAGTTCATATCAATATAATGTTTCCCATTACCACGTGTAATCGGAAATGCTTTATGCTTACGCAGCAAGACTTCATCACAAAACTCGCTATGGCAATTATTCAATCCGGGTTGCAAATTCTCAGGCACTGAGTCGAGCATCACAGGCTCAACATGCGAACAAGGAGGATAACCTAACTCTGTCCACATCATAGTGAGATTTGGCGATTCACCGGCAGAAATGCCCTCTATAACAACTGATGCAGTTGAGGTGTAGCGTGGTATAAAATCTTGGTCAATAGCCCATCGTCCTTCATTATCATTGGCATAATCTTTATCGAGCAACGAATGATAGAAAGAACAAGATAGATTATCTGTCAAATCGCTTGGTGAGACATCATGCTTAGCAATCTTATCTTCAAGCAGTATTGCCGCATTATTGCGTCTAATATACCCGTAACCGGATTCATTTTCTCCGCTTTCAGAGTAATTAGTCCTGATTAGTACGCCATTATCGCTGTCTGCCAAGTCATATTTAACAAATTCATAGTCATCAGTTTCAAAATACGCTCCATTGCCTTGCGCATCAATTGCTCCAAAGTTAGCTTGGACACCCATAGGCCGATGATACTTACCAAGTAATTCTTCAAAATCAGCTACGCTCTTACAACGGCGCAAAGCTACACTCATAACTTCTCCTTCTCTGTCCTTAATCGTTGCTGTATCTGGGGCGAGGTTATAACTTGCAGTATTCATTACCGCAAATCCAGCCTCGTTAAAGCCAATCCATGCGTCCTTATGAAGCGAATCTTCAGCATTATATAGGGCGACATAAGCCAAGGTCGAATCTGTCCGTTCATGCCGAACTATTACATTATTTTCTGCTGATGTATCACGGTGCTTCCACAACAAAGGGCGACCCGTTGCCGATACTTTTGCACTGACAATCATCGACGTACAAGCATCCACAGCCGGAATGCTCAAGCTCAAAAACAATAATGGTATTACGTGTCTAATCATATTGTCAAAATTAGCCATTATTGCTATATAAAATATTAAATTTAGATATTTTAACTCAGTAGATAGTGGTATGTATTTGTAACTTTGCCGCATGATTAAATCTCCATTTAAGAAAGAAATCCTTGCGATTGCACTTCCGGCAATCATATCAAATATCACAACTCCGATTTTAGGTCTAATAGACACAGCAATAGTTGGACACATCGGCTCAGCAGCATATATTGGAGCTATAGCTGTCGGCGGCAATATGTTGAACATGCCGTATTGGCTATTCGCATTCTTACGTATGGGCGCGAGCGGCATGACAGCGCAAGCTACTGGAGCAAATGACAATAGACAAGTATCACTCATATTGTATCGTTCACTACTAATAGCATTGTGTGCCTCAATATTAATGATTATATTTTCGTCTCCGATAGCCTATTGCGTTTTAAAATTCATGAACGCAGATTATGAAACCGCATTGCTCGCTAAACGCTACTTTTCAGTTTGCATTTTTGGTGCACCGGCAGTACTTGGCATATATGCTCTTTCAGGTTGGTTCATTGGCAGGCAGGACTCCCAAACCCCGATGTGGTTGGCAATAATATCTAATGTGGCAAACATCATCGTTAGCCTTGTTCTTGTGGTCGGATTTAAGCTAAAAATCGAAGGCGTTGCAATGGGTACCGTAATAGCTCAATGGTTGTCAATCATCATCGGACTACTCGTTGTTAAACGCACAAGTATAATTCCAATCAAATCGTTGTCGCTAAGAAGCGTTTTAAGCAAATTTGAATTACAAAAGTTCTTCAAGATAAACATAGATATATTCTTGCGTACGCTTTGTCTTGTATCAGTGACGCTGTGGTTTACGCACGCCGGAGCTGAGCAAAGTGTCGAAATATTGGCGGCAAACTCAATCATGATGCAATTCTTTATGCTGTTCTCATTCTTCATGGATGGTTTTGCCTATGCCGGCGAAGCACTCGTTGGCAAATATTATGGTATGAGAGACAGCATACTGTTAAAATCGACAGTTACTGCCCTACTCCGCATCGGTTTAATCATGGCCTTATTATGTAGTATCATCTACCTAATATGCGGAAGCACTATTATCTCAATATTAACCAATGATATATCAGTTAGAGCTACTACTGACGAATATATTATTTGGGCAATATTAATTCCACTTTTCGGCTTCTTAGCATTTGTTTACGACGGCATATTTATCGGCATGACACTATCTCGACAAATGTTATGTTCAATGTTCATTTCGATGCTTGTCTTCTTCGCTGTATATACGGCCACACTATCCACATTATCTAATCATGCCTTGTGGCTTGCATTTTCATCATATCTCCTATCTCGTGGATTGATCCAAATGGCTATATATCGTCGACTATCACGATATATTTTTATTTAAAATATCAGTTAAGCTAAGAGACTTTATACCTCACACGGCTCATCTTTTAAAACAAAACAAGCCATGACTATCTCAGTGAAATGTTTTGCCATTAGAAATAAAAGTTTTAACTTTGGGGTAACAAATTCCACCGCGCTTCCCACCGACCAGCGTACCAGGGTGGAACTTTTACTTTTTGGGGATACGTTCCAAAGACATATTTTAGAAGGATGTCGGCCTCTAAATTCTAATAACAATGAATCATAAAATCATTGCGACTTGCGTCGCACTAACAATTAGTATAATGATAAATGCTCAAAACCACACGAAGCTGACTGAGAAGGCTTCAGAAATAAATCAAACGGCAGGACGTGCTCAGCTTGGCGAGTTCGCGCCGAAGTTTGCAGAATTGAATGATGATGTATTGTTCGGACAAGTATGGAGCCGAACAGATAAGTTAGCCTTGCGCGACCGTAGTTTAGTGACGGTGACCGCACTTGTGAGTGGCGGCATCATTGATACCTCATTGAAATTCCATTTGATGGAAGCCAAGAAGAACGGTATCACGCGCACTGAGATTGCCGAGATTCTCACTCAGATTGGATTTTACGCCGGCTGGCCAAAGGCATGGGGCGCATTTCGTCTTGCCACTGAAGTATGGGCGGATGATACAGACTCCACCGATGCACGTCAGAAGTTTGAGCAGGAGATGATTTTCCCCATTGGCAATCCCAATACTGCGTATGCCAAGTATTTTATTGGCAACAGCTACCTTGCCCCAATTTCGACTGAACAAGTAGCCATTTATAATGTAACCTTTGAGCCTGGATGTCGCAATAACTGGCATATCCATCACGCTACAAGTGGTGGCGGTCAGATGCTTATTTGTGTAGGCGGCTATGGATGGTATCAAGAGGAAGGTAAACCAGCTCGCAAACTTCAGCCGGGCGATGTGGTGAATATCCCTGCAAATGTGAAGCATTGGCATGGCGCTGCTGCAGATAGTTGGTTCGCTCACTTAGCTGTAGAAATTGCGGGTGAGAACACCGGCAACGAGTGGTGCGAGCCGGTGACGGATGAAGAATATAGAAAGCTGTAGCTTGTCTTTAACTTAAAAAATCTGACACTATATGATTCCGGAGTTATTTTGTACACCACATAACTCCGGAATGTAATTTTTATAGGGGAGTTGGTCCGTTTTTTATCAAATGATTGCCCGAAACTGCTTAGGGGAGAGAACGTCGGTGCCATCGACATTGGCATATATTACGTTAAATTATTATAAGATGCGTTCTGCCGCCGATTTTGAATATTAACATTAATCGTTGTTGGGTGTGGGCTAAAAATCAATGATATATCATAAATAGGGAGTATATAGTATAAGATTAATAGGCTAATGACAATATCTAATTTACGTTATTATATGTTAGTGTGTGTAATTGTTTTGTAACTTTAATGTGATTAATTTGTAATTTTGCATCAATTATTGAAAATAATCAAAACTACACCAAATAATTTGAAAAAGATGGATAAAACCAAATCTATGTCCGAACAAACTACAGAAGGATATATGTCTCCGAAAATGGAGATAATTGAAATTGAAACAGAAAACTGCATTAACGTATCATCGGGCAGCCACGAAAGCGATGCCGATGATGATTCCGATGTCAGTCTCTGTGGCGGTTATTACGGTGATGAACTTTAAATATCAATAAAAGAAATGACATCTTATAAAACGATGGCCTATGCTATGGCATTGGCTTGTAGCACTGCGGGGCTTGTTAGTTGCGACAGCAGTGAGGACGCCCCTAATACGGCAGGCAATTCGCTCGTAACCATTAACTTGGAGATTCAATCAACAAATTCTCGTGCATCGTGGGAATATAACAATAGCACATCTGCTCAGCAGCTGAAATTTGCATGGGATGAGAATGATAACTCAATTGCCGTGCTTCAAGGCGGTAGTGTTATCCAAGGTACTATTGTTCACGGCGATGCGTCAACTAAGGTTGAATTTACAGGAGCCCAAGACGCAAAAACGTATCTAATATTCCCATACAGCGCAGATCCAGCTAAGCTGACAATCGCTAAAGAGCACACTCAAAACGGTGATAATACAAACCACCTTAGCAGTGAGATGTATATGTATGCAACTGCCGAAGCTAACGCGTCAAGCGTAAAGTTGAAACATGCTCCCGCATTATTACGTTTCCTCGTTAAAAATACTCATGGAGAGGTAATTACTCCGAGCAAAGTCACCATAAGCGGATCTTTCTGTCTTACTGCAAATCTTGATGTAGTAAATGACGTTCTGACATTAGCGCCGGGCGATGCTACTAATCAAACGCTAAGTGTGAACAACGAGACGAGCCTTCAATCCGGCGAAATCTATGCTCTATACACGACATGCTTCCCGACCGTAACAGCAGGTTCTAACTACACTTTAACCGTAACTATCGGAGATAAGACATATACTTCTAACGTAATTTCAGGTGATAGCATAGTAACGAAAGACGCGGATGGTAATGCGGCATTTCTTTCCGGCAACTTCTACACATTTGGCATGAAGATTGGCGATGAGCTTGATGTTACATCAATCTCTGTGTCTGAGAATCCGTTCTCAGATGGCTGGGGCGATGCTGATAGTGAAACAGATTTATAATTAACCACGATACAATGAAATTCTTAAATATCATAACCTTGACAAGTTTAGCTGTTGGCGCACTTAGCTCATGTTCGCAAGATGAGCAACTTACGCTCGGCAGTTTGTCAATTGACAATTCATCAATAATAGTTGATGCTTTCCCGGCATTCAACAGTGACTTAAATTCTCGTTCAGCAGCAATCGGTACTTATGATGCAGGCAAAACTGAGTGGGTCAAAGGAGATCAAATCTATCTTGAGCTAATCGTAACTGATAGTGAAGGACAAACTTCATCTTCCCGTTTTCATACGCTCACTTATGATGGCTCAGAATGGACTTCAAATGATGAAATTGTTGTTTCTGCCAATGCGTATAATGACAATGTAAAATACATAGCATATTACGCGCCGAACTACACTATTTCTGATAATGCACTCACTTGCACATCGGGAGCAAATGCGACCGGTGAGTATTTGACATACGAAAGCGAGACTGTCGGCTACAAGCAGTTTGACGGCAAAATCAGCATAACATTCAATTCTCGCAACTACTCACGTCTCCGCATAGCGTGTGGCACCGCGAGCAAATTAAGTGTGACATTTAAAGGCTTTACTCCTGTGAGCGGAAGTGCGACTTCAAGTAACACATATACTGTAACGCCGGATAGTAACGGCAACGCATACCTATACGGAACATGGACAGAAGGTAGCTCACTATCTATTGGCACATCCGTTAAAGGTATCACATTTGGTGCTTCATCAATGCCTGTTTCTGTAAACGGCAAATCCTACGCTTTCGATGCGACTACAGCGACAATCAATCTTACGACCATGGATAGCTTTAATACTGCAAAAACAAGACTCAAGACTTTTGCAGACAATCACTCATCTGTGGTTAATTATAAGGTTATAGGTAAGAACGAATTCTTTGCAGACAACTACGAAAACATTTTCTGCTATACGGTTAGTTCTAAAACTATCAGTATACCTGCCGAAACCATTGATATGACAGATATGTCCTTTACAAAGGTATTAGATAGCGAATTTAGAGGCATTTCCAATCTTAAGAAAGTCTTATTACCTAATACAGTGACCGAGATTGAACAATTCGCTTTCGCAGAAACAGCAATCAACGAATTTGTATTTTCTGACAATATTACGACGTTAGGAGTTAGTA
>CAYYAA010000029.1:0-22111 GCA_964469875.1 uncultured Bacteroides sp. | reverse complement strand
TTTGTGACTATCAATCCTAACTCTTAGCCTTAATGAAAAAATTCCATCTAATCGCAGTCTGCGCGTTGCTCTCTCCTGCTATCGCATTCGCTCAAGACACCCTTTCAGTCAAAATCTCAGAAAAAGCCGAGCCAATGATGACCGGCACATTCCAACCCACTTGGCAGTCTTTCGCCGAAAATTATCAAGTCCCCGAGTGGTTTCGTGACGCCAAATTCGGCATCTGGGCGCACTGGGGGCCACAATGCGTCGAAGGCTCCGGCGACTGGATGGCAAGACGACTTTATATGGAAGGCACTGATGCCTACAAACACCACCTCGAAAACTACGGTCACCCCTCCGAATTTGGCTTCAAAGACGTGCTTCCTCTTTTCAAAGCCGAGAATTGGAATCCCGATAAACTCGTCGCTTTCTACAAAGAAGTAGGCGCTAAATACTTCGTCGCTATGGCTAACCACCACGACAACTACGATATGTGGAACAGCAAATACCAAGAATGGAACTCCGTCAACATCGGCTCACACCGTGACATCATCGGCGAGTGGAAAGCCGCCGCTGACAAAGCCGGACTGCCCTTCGGCGTTAGCGTGCACGCTGAACACGCTTGGACTTGGTACGAGACCGCTCAACGTTATGACCAACGATCTTCAAGCCCCAAAATGGCTGTCCAATATGACGGTAACCTCACAAAAGAAGACGGCAAAGGCAAATGGTGGGAAGGCTACGACCCTCAGCACCTCTATCGCCAACGTCACCCGCTAAGCAAAGGCAGCTGGGCTGACTGGCAACTCGGCGGTCAATGGGAATGGAAAAACGGCGCTGCCATACCCTCTGAAGAGTTCGCCACCAACTTCTACAACCGCACGCTCGACCTCATCAACAACTACAACCCCGACTTCATATACTTTGACGCTACCGGACTCCCACTATGGCCCGTCAGTGACGCAGGCCTCAAGATTGGCGCGCACTTCTACAATCACAATATGGCAACGCACAACGGCAAACTTCAAGCCGTTATGACAGGCAAAATCCTCACCGAAGAACAAAAACGCGGCATCGTATGGGATGTCGAGAGAGGCGCACCTAACGCCATGATTCCTCAACCGTGGGAAACCGGTACTTGTCTCGGAAACTGGCACTACAACCAAGCATACTATGACGGCGGCTGGTACAAATCCGCTGCTACCGTTATCAAAATGCTCGTCGATGTTGTTAGCAAAAACGGCAACCTCCTGCTGAGCGTTCCACTCCGCGCCGACGGCACATTTGACGACAAAGAGGGAGCCATACTCAACGACATCGCCGCTTGGCTCAAAGTTAACGGCGAAAGCATTTACGCTACACGCCCGTGGCAAATATTCGGCGAAGGCCCAATAGCACAAGCCGACATCAAAATGAAAGACCAAGGTTTTAACGAAGACGCTTACACCAAATCCGGCGCTGACGAAATCAGATTTACACAAACAAAAAAATACCTCTACGCCACCGCTCTATCTTGGCCCGATGACGGCAACGACATAATCATTAAATCTCTCTCTGAAGGCAACAAACTCTACCCCTCAAAAATCAAATCCGTTGAACTCCTCGGATACGGAAAAGTCAAATTCTCCCGCACTGCTGACGGACTGATTATACATCTCCCCTCCCCCACTAACTCAATAGCCCCCGTTCTCCGCATCAAAAAATAACACCCAACCGCGACCGTAGCTCTATTATATATTTTCAAACATTTCATCAACACTCGCGGCTGAATGAACGCGATCGGCACGGACATCCTCAAGGGCTTCATCAAGCCCGCACTTGCGCTTTTTCTCTGTCTTGGCGATAGAGACACCATCAATCGCATTTAAAATCTTTTTTAAATGTGGCAAAATTGACTTATCATCTACATTGATAGTTATTTGTGTCATAATTGTCTTTTGTTTTTCATTTTCGCAAATGTACATATTTTTTCGCATCTCGACAATACGCAACCGCGACTTTTTATTCGTCGTTTCTCGCTATCACAAACCTCGTACCGTTGAATGTGAACGTTATGATGCCGACACTCGCGAGATTGACTATCAGACGATTAACCTCTGACTGCGAACGGTGTAATCTGACAGCAATATCGCGTTCACTCATCCCCGTCTCTCCCGCCTCATCAAGAAGTGCGAGCAGCGCCGACTCACAGTCTGACAGACGCATAACCAACGCCGACCGACTATCATCGCTTTCACGCTTGCGCCACATCTCGACCATCAGCGGATGAGCCACGATATTCTCATCTTTAACGCGATAATAAGCCTTCAGCTTGCCGTCAGCCTCCTTGACACACACCGGACGGCTATCAGCACGCGCTATCTTGGCACGGATTACAACAGTGCCGCGGTCCACGTTAAACGCCGTGAACTCTATCTTTTGAGGAGGGTCACAATAGAGGTCCGCAGCCTGTTCCACGACATAAATATCCTCCTCGTTGCGAACACCTGCCATCACTCCATTATCCTTAACTCCGATGAGCAGATGCCCGCCATCATTATTGGCAAACGCCGAGATGGAACGCGCTATCTTTCGCGCATCCGAGATAAGGTATTTGAAGTCTTGATGTTGATGCTCGCCCTCGGCGATAAGCTCTTGTATATAATTACGCCCGCGTATTGCGCGAAGGTCCTTCATCAGTGATTTATCAAAGTTGGTTGAGCAATTGAGTTAATGTCTCAAAAGTGTGCTGTGGCGCATCATCCCAGAAGGTCTCATACTGCTCGATATTATCCGCAGCTCCGGGAGTGTCACTGACAACGCGGATGCAAACAAAGGACACTGACTTCAGATGACAAACATGCGCTATTGCGGCTGACTCCATATCGACTGCCATAACATCAGGATAGAGTGCCTTAATGCGGTCAATATCCTCACGGCGTGACACAAAAATATCGCCTGATGCTATGAGCCCATGCTTCACATTAAGCGCCTCTACCACATCATCTCCCAAGGGACAAACAAAGAAGCGCGGACAGCCTGCCGCTTGACCTACGATAGTATCGGGGCCACACCATACATCATGATATGCTATACGGTCTGCAAGCACAACGTCAAGTATCTTAGCTGCCGAGCCCGTTCCGCCAGCCACTCCGGTGTTAATAACCATTGACGGATGAAAATTCTCTATCAAAGTCATTGTACCTACTGCGGCATTTACCTTACCAATTCCACATTGCATCGCTATCACCTCATGGCGTCCGATATGTCCCGTGTGAAACTCATAATTATTTATTGTTACGCTATGAACATCCGAAATGTGGGGTAGCAGCAATCTTAGCTCCTTGCTCATCGCTACGATGATACCTATTTTCATTTACTTTCTTTTAAATTGGTTATACAAAGTGAATCGACATTTATCTTGACATCAAAAGGTGTCGCGCGTGTCGTGAGTTTCGGCACTGTTGAGAGCCGATAATAGAACGTCTGCTGACTGTCCCACGTCGGGATTGTCAGTTGGCGTGTTTCGCCTCCGGGAATGTTGCAATCAACGTGTCGGCTGACTCGATGTAACATCCTGCCGGAAGTATCAAGATATGTTATCGTCAGTGCCATCGCCGTGATGGTATCCGACTGACAATTGGTCACAAAAAAACTCTCATGGCGCGAGCGCAGCGTCTTTTCAAACCCACTGCATCTGACATATCGCGCCGTCGAATCCCCGACTATCGTGTCAGCATTTATCGCATAACTCTCGCCTTGTGTCACCGTCTGTGCCACTATCGGTGTCACCGTCTTTAGCTTCCCGCGACCAGTATGTTGTGCCATGGCAAGCATGCCGATAAGTGTTGTTATAAGCAATATGCGACGTATCATAATCAAAGTATAATCGGTTGTCCAGCCGAGCCTTTAGGATATATTCTGACTGCGCCGTCAACGCCCGAAGGTCTATTGCTGCGCTCAACAGTGACTGATGTGCGAAACAAATACGGCAACATTCGCCTCAGATTGAGCTTTGACGTGCGGTTATAAGCACTCAGCGTGAAGCGTCCTGCCGAGGTCAGTGTCAACATGAAATCCTTATAGCGAGACTTAACTCCCGCGCCGGGATTGAGTCGCAAGTGCGCATCATAAACGCCATCGCCCGCAGTTCGACGCAAACTGCCGCACGCCGTCATTGGCGCCACCGACATATCGGTCGCATCTACCAACACGATGTCATAACTCCCCGTGTGACCGGCTGTCGCAGTGATGGCTATCGTTGCCCCGTCATCTGTCAACTGCCAGATACCCTCTATCGGGTCGCTTGACCGCGAATCTATCACGTGACGCAAACTGTCAATGTCTTGTCGATTTTGACCACTTACATTGAACGCTGCCATTACTGTCACGACAATAGCTATGACCGCCGCTGTGACTCTCATCTCCTACTAAATTGAGCTGAATTTATATGCAAAACCTATTGACAATATCTCCTTGAGCTGCAACTTACTCCAATTCGTATTCTCAACTCTTGTCGTCTGCGAGTCATATCGCGCATGTGCATATATTTGAGTCGTCAAATACTTATTTATCTCAAACGCCATCGTTGCCTCCCAGTCTGCTTGCGCACTGCCAAAGTCGGTGAAAGCATTGAGATGGGACGTTAGCGATATATTATAGCAAATCTTCCACGTGAGTTTCAAGTCACAGCTCGAACCAAAGGTCTGATATGTCGTCTTGCCCTCTGATATGCTGTACTGCGTCTCATCTATACGCTTATTCGTGCAAATCTGCATATTGTATGACAACGGCGCTATGGACGCGTCAAAAGTGAAAGTCTTCGGCTTGTTATTATAGTTATACGTCATACCAAGACCGGCTATTAACTCACCGGGAGACAAGAACGCCGAGCGCAAGTTATTGGTATTGCTCGTATAAGAGTTAACCAACTGCGTCTTAAACTGTCCCGTGAATGAATAATACCATCGTGTCGCTGCCTTCAAACCGAATGTCGTATTGACTTGAAACAAGTCCTCTGTGATGTTGTAAGCATGAAGCGAATCCTCAGGCGCATTATTCATCGCCAATTTATACTGCATTGTTGTCTCAAACAACAAGTTAGGATGGTAGGCCTGATTGAGCTTAAAGTTATAACTGATATTGCCCAAAGCATTAAGGTTATTGTTACCACCTTGATACCAGTTAGGCGACACATAGGCCTGTGAAAACTGCAATGACGCATTAAACGTCTGTATCCAGTGACGCTTCTTCACGGCTTGCGCTTGCATTGTCGTCTCACTCGCCGGTCCTTTCACAACCTCTTGTATATCAATCGTGTGATCTTCGGGATTTACCACAGCATGATACTCCTTAGGCGCTTCCGGCAGGAGGCGTATATTATATTTTGTCGCTTGCGGCGCTTTGAACAGCATATATTGTTTCATAGACTTCATGCGCTTGCTCAACGCTGCCTCTGCTTCTATCCAGCGGAACTGCTCAACACCAGAATAGTCTTTAGTGTTGAGATTGAGCGTGTCGAGAAATTCATAATTCTCATACACAGCAGGCATAAAAAAGTAATCTGGCAGTGGCAGCGGCTCATATATTGAGTCACTGTTACTGTATGCGTCTAATAATGAATCTGCAACAGATGCATATTTAGACACCATTTGAGGTGTCTCAACAACTCGCGCAGATTTCTGATAGCGTGCCTGTGCATTCGCGCTGAATACTGCTCCAAACGCTAATATTGTTGTTAAAATCTTTATCGTAATACGCTGCATAAAATGTGATTATATTTTATTTATCGAGGACAACGTGCTGTGTATATCGTGCATGTGCCAAAGGTAAGCGGCACATAACGTGTATCTGTAAATCCGGCATCACTCATCAACTTGAGCATCTCTCGCCCTTGTGGCACGGCGGCTATGCTCTCCGGCAGATAGCTGTATGCCCGGACATCTTTTGAAACAACTCGCCCGATGGTAGGTATGACATATCGTGTGTAGAGGTCATAGAAAAAGCGAGCTACCGAGTTGGTCGGCGTGGACAATTCGATAACGCAAAGCATTCCTCCGGGTCGCAACACGCGCAGCATCTCACTATACCCTTTATCGAGATGAGCAAAGTTTCGCACTCCGTAGGCAATCGTTATCGCATCGCAGCAGTTATCACTTAACGGCAAGTCAAGGCAGTCGCCAACACTCAGGCTCACACGCCCGCTCAATCCGGCTTCGCTGACTTTGCGTTGTCCGATTGCAACCATACCCTCCGAGAGGTCTATGCCGCGAACTGTCGCTTCAGGTATCATCCGCGCAAGGGCTATCGCCAAGTCACCCGTTCCCGTCGCAAGGTCAACGATATCTGACGGCGCACGGCGCTTAACCATACGCACGGCGCGACGACGCCACAATTTGTCGATGCCAAAGGTCATCGCTCTGTTCATAAAGTCATAAGCGGGAGCTATGCTATCAAACATATCCCTCACCTGCGCGGCTTTGTCTCTTGTGTCGCCATTGTCGCCATAAGGCGTTATTTTCTCTGCTTTTACGTCCACTGGGCTTCTATTTAATAATTGCTGAGAATTGCCGCGAGACACCCATGACTCGCAACAATTCCCATCAATTTAGCTTATTATTTATTGAGCTTGTTAAGGCAGTCGATAATGTTCGCTTCCATGCGCTTTGCTGCGTCACCTTCAGCGGCTTTCACAAATTTCTGTCCTGTAACGTGCTCATAGAGCTCGATATAGCGTTCTGAAATTGAACGGCATACCTCAGGTGTCATCTCTGGCACTTTCTCGCCTTGACGACCCATAAAACCGTTCTCCATCAACCATTGACGTACAAACTCTTTTGAAAGTTGACGTTGAGGCTGACCGGCTGCAAGGCGTTCTTCATATCCTTCAGCATAGAAGTAGCGTGATGAATCCGGTGTGTGAACTTCGTCAATAAGCAACACCTTGTCGCCGCGCTTGCCAAACTCATATTTAGTGTCTACCAAGATAAGACCTTTTTCTGCCGCCATCTTGGTGCCGATTGCAAAAAGTCGGCGTGTATATTCCTCCATTACGGTGTAATCAGCCTCGCTGACAATGCCGCGTGCAATGATTTCCTCGCGTGAGATATTCTCATCATGTCCGGCTTCTGCCTTAGTGGTCGGTGTGATTATAGGCTCGGGCAGACGCTCATTCTCACGGAGTCCTTCGGGAAGTTTCACTCCGCAAATCTCACGCGCGCCGGCTGCATATTCACGCCATGCGCTACCCGCAAGATAACCGCGGATAATCATCTCAACACGGAAGCCTTCACAGCGATAGCCTACTGTCACCGCAGGATCAGGAACAGCTATTTTCCAGTTCGGCACTGCCTCTGATGTGGCATCAAGGAAGTAAGCCGCTATCTGATTGAGCACCTGTCCTTTGTAGGGAATTCCCTCCGGAAGCACTACGTCAAACGCTGAGATACGGTCACTGGCTACCATCACAAGGATGTCGTTGTTAATATCATAAACATCGCGTACCTTGCCGTGATATACACCGGTCTGACCCGGAAGTTGAAAGTTGGTTGTGGTTAGAGTCTTTTCCATTTCTTTTGGATTATTATAGCCGTTTTTTTTTCGGCATTATTGACTTATTTCTGTCTCATTTTCGTGCTCCGCAGCTTTCTCACTGTCAAACTTCTCATAAGCCTCGACAATGCGCTGCACAAGCTGGTGGCGGATGATATCTTTCTTGCCGAACTCAACACGTCCGATGCCCGGCACATTCTTCAGCACACGCAGCGCTTGAACCAAGCCTGACGATGTCGTCCGTGGCAAGTCTATCTGTGTCACGTCTCCCGTGATTATCATCTTGGCATTCATGCCGAGACGTGTCAAGAACATCTTAATCTGATGCGTCGTCGTGTTCTGTGCCTCATCAAGCACAATGATAGCATCATTCAACGTGCGTCCGCGCATAAACGCCAACGGCGCTATCTGTATCACCTTGGTGTCCATATATTCTCGCAACTTAACCGCAGGAATCATATCCTCCAAAGCATCATAGAGCGGCTGCAAGTATGGGTCTATCTTGTCCTTCATATCGCCGGGCAAGAAACCCAACTTCTCACCTGCCTCTACTGCCGGACGTGAAAGTATTATCTTGCGAACTTCGCGATTCTTCAACGCGCG
The DNA here is from genome assembly GCA_964469875.1 of uncultured Bacteroides sp. Classification (GTDB taxonomy): domain Bacteria; phylum Bacteroidota; class Bacteroidia; order Bacteroidales; family Muribaculaceae; genus CAG-873. The sequence continues at coordinate 13,996 of CAYYAA010000029.1, read as the reverse complement.
AACAGCAAGAGCTATCGCCACGTAGGTCTTGCCCGTTCCCGCCGGACCAAGCGCAAAAGTCAAATCATTATTGGCGTAGGTCTCAACAAGCAACTGCTGATTCGGCGTGCGTCCTTGAATAGGCTTGCCGTTTATGCCATAAATGATAACATTATCACGCTTCAATTCTTTTGGCGCCGCTCCCTTTACGATATCAATTATGACATCTTCAGGCAACGTATTATATTGCTCCGCATAGTCACAGAGCTCCTGTATCTTTTGTTCAAACTCAGATGTCTCGCTGTCTTCACCTATGACTTTGATGACATTTCCGCGTGCCGCTATACGCAACTTCGGAAAAAGATTGCGCAACAAGTGCATATTGGAGTTATTCACCCCATAAAAACACACCGGGTCTACACGGTCTATTATTATTATTCGTTCAATCATTCTTCATCAGATATTGGCTTCAGAGTCTTCATATAGCCCATAAACTCATCAATAGTTATCGAGCCTCGCTCTATCACCAATATTTCTTGCTCATTTTTAGTATAGAGTCCTAAATAGCAGATCTGTTTATCCTTTTCACCGCCCACGACAATGATTGTCTCATCGCCGCGCTTTACTGTCTTAGATTGCAGTGTTGCATCCTTGCCAGTCTCTGCTTGTTCCTTTATCTCATCAACAATTTGGTCATTTGGCAGGTCGCTAACTCTACTGATAGCGAATACAATTTTGTTGTCAGTAGATACAAATACTGACTGACCCCCATTCGATATTTTATCCATATAGGACATATTATCAGGACCATTCATTGTGGCGCAATACGCTTTCAGAACCTTGGCAGCACTCGCGCCGATTGTGCCGACTAAAGCAATTAACAAGGATAAGATTAATTTTTTCATACTCGGTTTATAATGTTAGTATATAATTTGATGTCATTTCACCCAACCGTCCTTTACCATTGCAGCATAAAAGCACAGACGAACAGCCGTCAATCATAACAGCCTCATCATCAAATCTTTTTATCTCAGCATTATATATGCCGATAACTCCGCCGGAGATAAAAACGGTTCTCATTTTCGTGTCACATAAAAACTATGCACAAAGATAATGCTTTTACATCAATTAACCAAATGCAATTCCCTGCCAATATACCGCCAAATTGCCAAAAAAAAGTTTACCTTTGCAAACACAAGCAACACTCTCCCCGGGGCATGAACACATCCACTCGAACATTTGACTGCCCCATCTTGTTATATCTCACAAACCCCAAAAACAACACATCATGATAAAAGAAATGATAATAGCAGGTTGCGGCGGATTTGTCGGCACTTGCGGCAGGTATCTAATCTCTCGTTGGTGCGCCACAATCTTTCACGGCATATTCCCACTCGGCACATTCTTAGTGAACATAATCGGATGCTTCATAATAGGACTACTATTTGGCTTAGTCGGCAAATCAAACGTCATTACGCCCGGTGAAAACCTCCTGCTAATCACAGGATTCTGCGGCGGCTTCACAACATTCTCATCATTTGCAAACGAGCTCTTCCAACTCGGCACAAAAGGCGAATGGACAATGTCAATGACCTACGCCCTACTCAGCTTAATCCTCGGCGTCCTCCTCGTCTTCCTCGGCAAGTCCCTAATCAAATAACCCACCCGCTCGCGCTACTTTGTCACATCGTCATACAAGTTCTGACAAGCGTTTTGCAGCAGGTCGAGGACGAGCTCAAAGCCCTCTGCTCCCTCATAATATGGGTCCGGTATATAATCATAGCGCATCGCCATATCAACCCAATATGCCATTTGCACTACCTTATCAGCCGCCTCAACGGTTGGCGCAAGTTGTCGCAGATTGCGCTCGTTTGACGCATCCATTGCCACTATTATATCAAACTCATCAAAGTCTGACACTCTCACCTGACGACAGCGATGCGTCAGCTCATAACCACGACGCCTTGCATGAATGCGCATACGATTATCCGGCAAATCACCAATATGATAATTGCCCGTGCCTGCCGAGTCTATAGTCCAACGCGCTTCTGCTCCGGCTTGTCGCACAATGTCGCGCATAACGCCCTCTGCCGCCGGTGAACGACAGATATTTCCGAGACACACAAACAGCACTTTGATATGGCTTTTAGCTTGTAACTCAGCGACAAGGCGCTGCGCCTTTGACGTTTTTGGTGACATTCTATTTAAATGTTATAAGTCGATTATACACAAAGTTGGCAACGGTATAGACTACCATACCTATCAATGTGGCAATACCATAGCCCGTGATTGTAAAGTTACTGAAGCTATATTCCAACGCCCCAAATGACGACTGATTGAGCAACCATACGACAAGGAACTGCAAGGCATAGCAGACCGCAAAGCCACAGATAAACTTCAATGCCTCTTTGCTGTAACCGCCCTTTGACTTGAAAACCCATGCCTTATTCCACAAAAAAGAATTTATCAATCCACCGACATAGCCAATGGCATTGCTGACATAGAGATTAACTCCAAGAAATGATTTACATACATAAATCAGTACCAACGTAATAAGCGAATTTAGTCCACCGACCAAACAGTATTTTACAAACTGTATTATTTGCTCCTTACGTTGCTGTGATGCTGTATTTTCTATATTAGACATATCTTTTTTTGGTATAGAGGTTATTCTTCAGGTAAATCTTTAGGTTGAAGGTGTAAGATGGGCAGTGACAAGTTATAGTGTACCGCCGCAATGCGCAGCCCGATGACCACTGCCGCACAAACAGTCTGCGGCACCCAGCCCGGCATACTAAACTGCATCAACGCCCAATAAGCTATGCCGCCGGCAAGACACGCCGTGGCATATATATCTTTGCGGAAGAACAACGGAACTTCATTGAGCAACACATCGCGCGTTATACCTCCGAATGCTCCAGTGATTATTCCCATGATGATTGCAACCCACATCGGATAGCCCGCAACAAGCGTCTTCTGTATGCCGACAACGTTGAACAATGCCAATCCGATTGCGTCAAAGACAAACAGCGTGCGCATGCCCTTGACAAGTGCCTGACGAAATACGATTACCGTCAACAGTGACAAGCCGGTCACTGCAAGGTACATCCACGACCCCATCCAGAACACCGGCAAGCTGAGCAACATATCGCGCAAGGAGCCGCCGCCTATTGCCGTCACCAAACCAACGACAAATGCACCAAACCAATCAAAACGCTTAGCTGCCGCAAAGCGTATGCCCGAAATGGCAAATGCCATCGTGCCGAGAATTTCGATTATGTATAGGAATGTTTCTTCCAATTGTGATGAATTTTAGTTGTTTATTCTTTCGTTTTCTACTGCTGATTAACAGACTTATAATAGCTGCATAGGTCAGTCAGAAAGCACTCGCCGCAGAGCGGCTTACGCGCCTTGCAGACATACCTGCCATGCAATATCAGCCAATGATGAGCTATTGGCACCAACTCTCCGGGGATATAGCGCATCAGCGTCTGCTCGGTCTTCAGAGGATTTGGGCTCTTATTGGTCAAGCCTATGCGGTTGGCTACTCTGAAAACGTGCGTATCCACAGCCATTGCCGGCTTATTATAAATCACTGACAATATGACATTTGCCGTCTTACGACCGACTCCGGGCAAGGTCGTCAACGAGTCTATATCATCAGGCACCTCGCCGCCATAGTCCGCAGTCAACTTACGCGCCATACCCAACAAGGATTTTGTCTTATTATTGGGAAATGAGCACGACTTGATAAGCTCAAACACTTGCTCCGCTGTGGCTTGCGCCAAGTCAGCAGGTGTCGGAAACGCCGCAAACAAGGCCGGAGTTATCATATTGACACGCTTATCCGTGCACTGTGCCGACAATATCACGGCAACAAGCAGTTGATAAGGATTATCATAATGCAACTCACTGTGCGCCTCGGGCATCTCGCGTTTGAAGCGTTCTATGACTTGAGCATATCTGTCAGCGATTTTCATCTTTTCATCAATTGAGTGAAATACAGACACATATATAAACTTGCGACTGTTGCGACAGCTCTTCGGGCATCGCAACAGTCAGCAGGCAATATTTTAATTATCAATGAGCTGCAGTGAACTCATCAAGGAAGCGCACGTCATTCTCGCTGAACATACGCAAGTCCTTAACTTGATACTTCAAGTTGGTGATACGCTCAACGCCCATACCGAGTGCAAAGCCTGTGTACTCCTTAGAGTCTATGCCGCAAGCCTCAAGCACATTGGGGTCTACCATACCGCAACCGAGAATTTCTACCCAGCCTGTACCTTTACAGAATGAGCAACCCTTGCCGCCACAGAGATTACAGCTAATATCCATCTCTGCTGAAGGCTCGGTGAAGGGGAAGTAACTCGGACGCAGACGTATCTTGGTATCAGGGCCAAACATTTCTTGCGCAAAATAGAGCAAAGTCTGTCGCAAGTCTGTATATGTCACATTCTTATCAACATAGAGCGCCTCTACTTGGTGGAAGAAGCAGTGTGCACGTGCCGAAATTGCCTCGTTACGATAGACACGTCCCGGGCAGATAATACGAATCGGCGGCTGTGTGTGTTCCATAACACGCGACTGCACTGACGATGTGTGCGTACGCAACAACACATCCGGACTACGTTTGATGAAGAACGTATCTTGCATATCACGTGCAGGGTGGTCTTCAGCAAAGTTCAATGATGAGAACACGTGCCAATCATCTTCAACCTCAGGGCCTTCGGCAATAGTAAAGCCGAGACGACGGAAGATGGTAATGATTTGTTCACGAACCACTGACAACGGGTGACGTGTACCCAATTTTATAGGTGACGGTGTGCGTGTCAAGTCGAGACCGCTATTGTCGTTATCGCTGCTTTCAAGGGCTTCGCGCAACGCATTAATGCGCTCTGTCGCAAAGTTTTTTAGTTCATTTATGGCTTGTCCGATTTCGCGCTTTTGTTCGGCGGGAACAGTGCGGAAATCATTCATTAAGGCAGAAACTTCGCCTTTCTTACTGAGATAGCGTATGCGCAACGCTTCAACTTCTTCAGCATTAGCTGCTTGAAGCTGTTCTATTTCTTTGCGTAAATTGTTAATTCTGTCTAACATCACGTGAGTGTTTATACTTAATAAGTTGGTGCAAAGGTACAAAAAAATCACACCATAACACGCAAATGTTATGACAAATTTAATTTTAGCAGAATTTTAGCTATTTTTGCGCCTTAGTCTGCACAATGCGACCTCCCGCCGGCACATCTTCAGTCACCCAAATGTTACCACCTACTATCGCGTCATCGCCTATGCTGATTCTGCCTAAGATTGTAGCATTTGAATAGATTATGACATTATTGCCAATTATCGGATGACGCGGCACGCCCTTTATAGGCTTGCCGTTCTCGTCAAGCTCAAAACTACGCGCTCCAAGCGTAACGCCTTGATAGAGCTTAACATGATTACCTATAATACAAGTCTCACCTATCACCACTCCCGTGCCGTGGTCGATAGTGAAGTGGCTGCCAATTTTCGCTCCGGGGTGTATATCTATACCGGTCTCGCTATGTGCCATCTCAGTAATAATACGCGGTATCAAGGGCACACCCAACACCAACAATTCATGCGCCATGCGGTAATTGCTGATTGCCCTTATTGCCGGATAACAACTGATAACCTCGCCAAACGAATGTGCCGCAGGGTCACCTACATACGCCGCCTCGACATCTGTCGCAAGCAGTCGCCGCAACTCCGGCAACCGGCTGATAAACTTAGCAGCTATCTCGGCTGCCTCCTCGCGCTGGCACTCCGTGCAATAACAACAGTCCTCACCATCGTTGCCGAAACATAGCCCTGCCAACACCTGTCCGGTCAGCAAGTCAAAAAGTTTCTCGACGTTTACACCGATGTGATATTTGAGCGTGCGATTATTGACCGTAGACGTGTTACCGAAATAACCCGGAAAGACAACGGCACGTGTCAACTCAATAATCTCACTCAGCTTCCTCGCAGACGGCAGCGGCGTGCCATCGGCATGCTTGTGAAAAAGCACTCCGGACAGCTCGGTCTTGGTCAACCCATCAACAGCCTGCGTCAGTATATCTGTAAAATTGCGTGGACTCATTGTGTAACTATTTTTATTACTTACAACCGCAAAGTTATAAAATAAAAACAAATTTACTTACTTTTTGTTTGGAATATTGTAACAATTTTGTAAATTTGCCACCACACATAGTTATACACATTTTATAAATCTTATTTAATCTGTTTTTATGTCTAAAATTGCAACATCGCTCACTCAATTAGTGGGTAAGACTCCGCTCTTGGAGCTACAAAACTACAACAAAGCACAAGCCGTATCAGCTCGCATTGTCGCCAAATTAGAGTATTTTAACCCCGCAGGCAGCGTCAAAGACCGCGTGGCTCTCGCCATGATTGAAGCCGCCGAAGCTAACGGCTCTATCAGCCCCGGAGCGACTCTAATCGAGCCGACAAGCGGCAACACCGGCATCGGCTTAGCTTTCGTCGCCGCTGCCAAAGGCTACAAACTCATCCTAACCATGCCCGACACTATGAGCATCGAACGCCGCAACCTCCTCAAAGCACTCGGCGCACAACTCGTACTCACCCCCGGCGCACAAGGCATGAAGGGCGCAATTGCCAAAGCCGAAGAGCTCAAAGCATCCACACCCGGTGCCATCATCCTACAACAATTTGAAAACCCCGCCAACCCAGCAATCCATCGTGCCACAACGGGCGAAGAAATCTGGGCTGACACTGAAGGCAAAATCGACATCTTTGTCGCCGGGGTAGGCACAGGCGGCACTGTCAGCGGTGCAGGTGCAGCCCTTAAAGCACACAATCCCGCAGTCAAAGTCTACGCCGTTGAGCCCGAAAGCTCTCCCGTACTATCAGGAGGCGCATCTGGCGCACACAAAATACAAGGCATCGGTCCGGGCTTCGTCCCCAAAAACTTCAATCGCGACATCGTAGACGAAATATTACTCGTGTCCAATGACGACGCAATCCGTGCCTCGCGCCTTGCAGCACAAACCGAAGGCCTTTTGGTCGGCATATCATCCGGTGCAGCACTAAGCGCCGCCACGCGCCTTGCCAAACTTCCCGAGAACGCCGGCAAGACAATCGTCGCCCTACTCCCCGACACCGGCGAGCGCTACCTCTCAACAATCCTCTACGACTTCACCGGCTACCCCCTCTAAACCCACCCGGGCGCCGACCGGGGTGGTTCGCGCCCCGGTCAGCGCGGAGCTACCCGTGCAGCGCGGAGCTATCCGGGTAGCGCGGAGCTGTTGAGTTCAAAGGCTAACAGCCTTTGAACAAGGCAGTCGCGGGTTGGCGGCCTATGGTCTTGAGGAGGGTGGTGACGGCTTGGGGGATGTCATCGGGTGTTTGACGCAGACATTTGATGAACAATGAGCCGATAATCGCACCGGAGCTATACGCCATAGCATCAGTTAGTGTGCCGGGATTGGAGATGCCAAATCCTATCAAACGGCGGTTTCTCAGTTTCAGCGCGGCGATGCGCTTGAAGTAGTCCACTTGCTCATCATTAAATCTGTCGCGCGTGCCGGTCGTAGACGCTGACGACACCATATAGATAAATCCGTCGCAGTGATCATCTATGCGGTGAATACGCTCGTCGGATGTCTCCGGAGTGATAAGCATTATCAATGGGATGTCATATTTGTCGCACAGCGGCTTGAAATCGCGCAGGTAGTCTTCAAACGGCAGGTCGGGGATGATAATTGCATCAACGCCTATCTCCTTGCCACGTTCAAAGAGCTGTGCTACGCCATATTGCATAATGGGATTAAGATAACCCATCAGCACCAAAGGCGTATCTGGGACAGCGGAGCGCACCTCGGCAACTTGCTGCAATAGCATACGCAGGTTCATGCCGTTGCGCAGGGCGATGTTGCTGCTCTCTTGTATCACAACGCCGTCAGCCATAGGGTCAGAGAATGGTATGCCCACCTCTATCATGTCAACACCTCCGGCTACGAGCGATTTGATGATTGTGCCGCTATCGTTAAGTTTTGGATAACCGGCAGTAAAATAGACTGATAATATATTATCTGTTTTGCGCAAAAACAGGGATTGAAGGCGGTTCATTTTCGTTAAATTTTCTGAGGGAGAGGATGAATTTTGTCAATAATGAAATATCTTTCACGCCGGGCTGAAGCTCAAAGCGGCTATTGATGTCGATACCCGCCATGCCGGGTTGCATGGCATCGACAATTGCGTCAACATCTTCGCTGCCTATGCCACCGCTGAGCAGATAAGGCGTATGGAGCGGATAGTCACGGATAATGTCCCAACACCATTTGCGACCGGTGCCGCCACCTTTTGTGTCAAAGAGCAACAGGTCAGCCGCGCCATCATAGCACGCCAACGCCTCGAGCTCGGCACGGTCTGACGGCGAGACAGCCTTGATTACAATCTTCCCGGCAGACTTTAGCTGACGGCAAAATTCAGGAGTCTCTTCGCCATGAAGTTGCACGATGTCAATGGCATATCGCTCCGTCGTTGACAAGATATTGTCAATGCTCTCATTAACAAACACCGCCACCGGGCGAATATATTCCGGCAGTCGCTTAACCACTTCCGGGTCGAGATTGCCGGCATAGCGCGGTGACTTATCATAAAAGATAAAGCCCATCAGCATTGGCGACAGCGCGGCAACGGCAGCGATATTTTCGGGCTGTGCCATGCCGCACACTTTGATTATCATATCGCAGTGGCGCGGTCGCGGTCTGTTTTGACTATATTCCATCTTTAAAGTTTATTATATTCGGCAATGAAGTCGGCTAAAGCCTTAGCCGGAGACTCGTTGCGCATAAAAGTTTCACCAATCAAAAAGCCGTTAAAACCGGCAGCTTGCATCTCCTTAATTTGTGACGGTGTTTTGATGCCGCTCTCAGATATTTTCACCACATCGGCGGGCAGTTTCTCAACAAGTCGGCAAGAGGCCTCGGTGTTGGTCACAAAGTCATGGAGATTGCGGTTGTTGATACCCACCATATCCGTTTCGGGGTCAAAGCGATCAAGGTCGTCCTCGTCATGAAGCTCAAGCAGTGTCTCCATGTTGAGGTCATGTGCGATGCGTATAAAGTTAGAAATTTCAGAAGCTGTGAGTGCGGAGGCGATGAGCAGAATGGCATCTGCGCAGTTATATCGTGACTGAAAAATCTGATATTCATCAATGATAAAATCTTTGCGCAACAGCGGCAGCTTTGTCGCATATCGCGCCACGCCAAAATCTATCAGCGAGCCACCAAAGAAGCGCGTATCTGTCAATATCGAACAGCACGCCGCGCCCGAATTTTCATATCCGCTAACGACCTCCTCGACATCTGCCATAGGGTGGATATCGCCTTTTGAGGGCGAGCGACGTTTAAATTCGGCAATAATGCCTGTCGGCGAATGGAGTATCGCCTCTGAGAAAGAGTGCACCGGCATTGTCGCAAAATTAGCAAAACGGTGCATACGTATCTGGTCAATAACCTGAAGTGAGGCTGTAACCTCCTTTTTCTTGTAGTTTATAATAGATTCTAAAATAGTTGACATTATCTATGTGTAAGTTAGCGATTAAGTTCACAGAAGCGGCGGAAAGCAGCGAGAGCCTTGCCGCTTTCGATTGACTGACGTGCTTGCGCGATAGCCTCCGGCAAACTGACTTCGGGTTCAAGAGTGTTGATAGCAAATGCAGCATTGGCGATGACACAGTTTTTCTGTGCCTCTGTCGCTGTGTTGCTCAACACATTATCGAAAATCTTAGCAGCCTCTTCGACCGTAGCGCCGCCGGAGAGTTCACCCTGCGCGCAAGTGTCAAAGCCAAGTTGCTCAGGTGTGTAAAGGCTTTCGCCTGAGACACCTGTCACCTTAAACGGCGAGGTGAGCGAGATTTCATCATAGCCGTCAAGAGAGTGTACAATGGTGCAATTGATACCCTCGTTTTGGGCGATGTAATTGTATAAGCGCATCATCTTTAAGCTGTAAACGCCGAGCAGCTGATACTTTGGCAACATCGGATTGACCAACGGGCCGAGCATATTAAAGAAATTGCGAATGCCGAGTGCTTTTCTGACCGGTGCAACGCTTTTCAGCGCGGGTGAGAAGAATGGCGCATGGAGATAAGCAACGCCCGACTCATCGAGAGACTTTGACAGCTTGTCAATGTCGGGAGTGAACTTCACACCGTGAGTCTCGAGCACATTGGATGCACCGGAGATTGAGCTTGCGCCATAGTTGCCATGCTTGATGACCTTGCGTCCCGAGCCGGCAACGACAAAGCAGGTGCAGGTTGAGATGTTAAAGGTATTTTTGCCGTCACCGCCGGTGCCCACAATGTCAATGGCTTTGACGCCGCCAAAGTCCAAAGGCAGGCGACGTTCAAGCAGCGCATCGCGGAAGCCTGTCAGCTCATCAATGGTGATTGCGCGCATCAGAAACACGGTCATAAATGCCGACAGTTGGCTATCATTATATCGTCCGTCGGCGATATTTAGCAGTACATCGTGAGCCTCACCGCGTGAGAGGTAACGATGTTCTATCATTTTATTAAGTAAGTTTTTCATCGTAGCATCTTAGTGTTTTAACCAGTTATCAAAAATTTTCAAGCCGTCGGGTGTGAGGATAGATTCCGGGTGGAATTGCACACCGCGCACATCAAACTGACGGTGACGCATTGCCATTATGTTACCCTCATCGTCAGTCGCTGTCACCTCCAAGACTGAAGGGAAGTCAGCGGTGTCAACTATCCACGAATGGTAGCGACCAACCGGCAGACGACGGTCAAGTCCGTCAAAGATGTAGTCGGCGACATTGATATTAATCGGCGTTTGTATGCCGTGATAGACATCGTCAAGGTTGCGCAGTCGCGCGCCGAATCGTTCTCCGATTGCTTGGTGTCCTAAACATACGCCTAAAATCGGTTTACGGTCGGCATATTCAGCAAGGAACTGAGTCAGGATGCCCGCCTCTGACGGGATGCCGGGACCGGGGGAGATGATAATCTTGTCATACCGCTCAAAGTCCGGCAAGGATATGCGGTCGTTGCGCACGACATCAGGGTTCACGCCCAATTGTCTGACCGCATGCACTATGTTATAAGTGAACGAATCGTAGTTATCTAATATGAGTAGTCGCATAGTTCTAAGTTATTGTTTGCCGAAAGTCTCGGCGTATTTTACAGCTTTAGTTAAGGCGCCCAATTTGTTATTGGTCTCTTGCAGTTCCTTTTCGGGACAAGAACGCGCCACGATGCCCGCGCCGGCTTGACTATAAAGGCGATTGCCATGACTGAGGAAACTGCGTATTGTGATGGCTTGGTTGAGCGAGCCGTCAAAGCCGAGGTAGCCGATGCAACCGCCATAGACAACGCGGCTGTGCGGCTCTATCTCGTCAATAAGTTGCATTGCCCGTACTTTTGGAGCGCCGCTCAGTGTTCCGGCAGGGAATGTGTTGGCAAAGAGGCGATAAGGGTCAGCATCGTCGGGGAGGATAGCTCTCACGCGCGAAACCATGTGGATAACGTGGCTATAGAATTGTATCTGCTTCAAGAACTCAATATCGACCTTTCCGCCACAACGGCTCAAGTCATTGCGTGCAAGATCCACGAGCATGATATGCTCGGCATTTTCCTTTTCATCCACCAACAGGGCCTCGGCGAGAGCATGGTCTTTTGCATCATCGCCTGTGCGCTTGAATGTTCCGGCAATAGGGTCGATATAAGCCTTGCCGCCCTCAATGCGCAAGTGCGTCTCAGGTGATGAGCCAAAAACCTTGAAGTCTCCAAAGTCAAAGAAGAACAGATAAGGCGAAGGATTGATGCAACGCAGTGCACGATAGACATTAAATTCGTCACCCGAAAATCCCTGAGAGAAGCGACGCGACAAGACAATCTGGAACACATCGCCACGACGCGCGTGCTGCACGCCTTTCTCTACGATTTTACAATATTCAGCATCCGTTATCGGAGACTCGATGTCGTCATGTGCCACAAAGGGATATTGTGCGATGTTATTGTTATGTAAGAGAGCAATAAGCTCGTCAGTCTTTGATGACTGACCGGGACAGACGTTCTCGATTATTGTCATCTCGTTTTTATAGTGGTTAACCCTAATGATAAAACGATATAAGATGTATAGCATATCGGGGATAGCTTTAAGTCGAGCCTCGCGCGGCTGAATCTTTACAGACTCAAAATATCTGACTGCGTCATAAGCCGTATATCCGAGCATCCCGTTGCCGTTGACCGAGTCAATGTCATAACTGCGGATATAGTCGCGGAGTTGTTCCACGACATCTACACCGGCGGTGATGTCAGTCACAGTCGGTTCTTGCCCGGGGTAAGATTTTAGCACCTGCTCACCTGCAACGCGAAATTCGGCGATTGGGTCAATTCCGATAAGCGACACAGAGCCGTGTGAGGTGTGATAGTCTGAGCTCTCGAGCAGTGCCGACTTGGGATAAAGGTCACGGATTTTGAGATATATGGCGACCGGCGTTTCCAAGTCAGCCGGGATTGTGCGTGTTAGTGTTGTAATTTTGTATTTCATGATAGCATATCTTGTTTAAACTTTGTCTTTAAATTTTAGGTAAGTAGCCATGTCTTTATCACCCCTACCCGAGAGATTTATCACGACCAAATCATCAGGAGCGAATGTCTTGCGGTCAAGCACGCCCAAAGCATGAGCCGACTCGAGCGCGGGGATAATTCCCTCAAGCGCTGTCAGACGATAAGCGCCGCGCAGAGCTTCATCGTCCGTGATTGCCAAGACCTCAGAGCGTCTGCTGCTTGCCAAGTAAGCGTGTAGAGGACCGATGCCAGGATAATCCAAACCCGCAGAGATTGAATAAGGTTCAATGATTTGACCGTCGTCGGTCTGCATCACCAAAGTACGAGAGCCGTGGATGATGCCCTCGCGGCCGAGATGTATCGTTGCGGCACTCTCGCCGGAGTCTACGCCATGACCAGCCGCCTCAGCTGCGACAAGTTTGACCGAAGGCTCGTCTATAAAGTGATAGAAAGCGCCTGCCGCATTGCTGCCGCCACCGACACAGGCTATTACGTAGTTAGGCAATTCGCGTCCCTCTTGCTCTAAGAGTTGTGCACGTATTTCGCGACTAATAACCGACTGGAAGTGTGCCACCATTTCAGGATAAGGATGAGGGCCTACCGTACTGCCGATGATGTAGAAAGTGTCCGAAGGATTGCAGCACCAGTCGCGAATAGCTTCATTAGTGGCATCCTTAAGCGTTTGGTTACCGGAAGTGACGGCAACGACCTTAGCGCCGAGCATCTTCATTCGCTCGACATTAGGCTGCTGACGTTGCACATCCAATGCGCCCATATAGACGATACATTCTAATCCCATCAGGGCACAAACTGTTGCCGTCGCCACGCCATGCTGACCGGCACCAGTCTCGGCGATGATGCGATGTTTGCCCATACGCTTAGCCAATAGAGCCGAGCCGATAGCATTGTTAATCTTGTGCGCTCCGGTGTGATTTAGGTCCTCACGCTTCAGATAAATATTTGTCTTATAGTACTCGCTAAGTCGGTTAGCACGATACAAAGGCGAAGGTCTGCCGACATAGTTACGTAACAGATTATCAAACTCGCGGTTAAAGTCCTCATCATCGACGAAGCGATAATAAGCCTCCTTGAGATTTTGCACGTTTTTGTAAAGAATCTCAGGGATATAGGCACCACCGAACTTACCATAAAACCCATTTTCGTCAAAAGGTACTGATTTGAATATCCGGAACATTCTATAATGTGTATTAAATCAACAGACCACCTCGCGAGTGAAACGGGTGGTCTGTTATTGTATGATAGATTAATAAATTCAGAAGCATTCATGCCATAAACAGCACGATAGCGTCAACCACCGTATATGATATACAGTCGTTGCCACCAATACTGATTATGTAGATACATATTATTCATGTCGCAAATTTATACAATAAAATTAAATCTACAAACAAAAAGCAATAAAATTTTCATTAT
>CAYYAA010000028.1:0-22360 GCA_964469875.1 uncultured Bacteroides sp. | reverse complement strand
TAATGATTTCACTTGCAAGTGAAAGAGAAGGAGCATTTGAGCTGACGGCGAGAGCGTTTCATTAACAGCCGCTGTAATTGAATGCATACCTCTGTCATTGAGAATTATATACAGAAACGGCAAATAAACTTGTTTGCCCGGAACAAGAAATGCCGTACGGGCATTTACCAACGCACGACGCATTGTGGAGTCTAACGAATCAAGACACAATACGACATCACAGCCCAGGCGTTGCTTAATCTCCTTGACTGCCCCGTTTAAGTCTGCGCATTTCATTTGAATTGTAGGTTCGGCAATAATGCTCTTACACTCCTCAATATACAAAGGTTGGAGATTAAAGCTCTTGCGCAGATAAATGGGCAAAGACTTACCTAAATCACTGTCTAAGGCATCACAATGACACCTCAGTCCTAATGATTTATTTAAATATACAGATATATTACCTAAAGTTTGCATAGTTACCTTAATTAAGTAATCGTGCAAATATAAGGTAATTATTTCGCAAAACAAAATTTATTTTTCAAATTCTTTCAATTTGCAAGTGAATCTTTTATTAAAGATTTCATCCTGCTTCTGATTTTTTCAATATATCGCTTGTTATTTGGTATTTTTAGCTTATCTTTGTCGGACAAAGCCAATAATCCTAATTGAAAGACTTTTAGCTACGACTGATGTCAACACAGACTGCTACATACTGAGGCATTGACACCCGCCACAGGCTGAGCTTCAACGATGGCTATTGCTTCTTTAACCATCATCATCTATACCGAATCCAGACCTCCATGAAAAGGTTTTTATACTTTCTGCTTTTACTCGCAATAACCATAACCAGCCTTTCCGCTGAAAACAGCTTTTCAGTATATGTTGACAACAACGGCGTAATGCGACGCAATGACACATCGGAAGAAGTTTCTTTCTATGGCACTAATTATACCGTGCCATTTGCCCACGCTTATCGCGCTTTAGGCTATCTAAATGTTGACCGCAAGCAGGCTATTCAACGTGACGTTTACCACATGGCACGTCTCGGATTTAATGCTTTCCGACTGCATCTTTGGGATGTCGAGCTGACTGACAGTTTGGGAAATCTTTTAGCTAATGACCACCTCGACTTGCTTGACTTTCTCATTTACCAACTCGAACAGCGCGATATTTCTATCGTGCTTACTGCTCAAACAAACTTCGGCAACGGCTATCCGGAGCGCAATGTTGACACAGGTGCCTATAGCTATGACTATGACAAATGCCAAATCCATGATGACAAGACTGCACAGGCAAAACAAGCACGTTATCTGACGCAACTCGTCAAGCACGTGAACCCGTACACCAACCGCAGCCTCGCCGACGACCGCAGCATCATTGCCCTCGAAATCAACAACGAGCCATGCCACAGCGGCAAGTCTGCTGACGTCACAAGCTACATCAACCGCATGGTGAAGGCTATCCGTAGCGGCAAGTGGAAAAAACCTATATTATATAATGTAAGTCACAACCGTCAAGTAGTTGACGCATATTTCAAAGCCGACGTACAAGGTACGACATACCAATGGTATCCAATTCACCTCGTTGCCGGGCACGAGCGCAAAGGCAATTTCTTGCCTTTTGTTGACCAATATGACATACCTTTCAGCGATGTCAAAGGCTTTGAAAATAAGGCAAAAGTGATCTATGAATTTGACCCTGCCGACATTCTTTATTCATATATGTATCCCGCGATTGCTCGAACTTTCCGCAAAGAGGGATTCCAATGGATTACTCAGTTTGCTTATGACCCTTTAGATATGGCGTGGGCAAATACCGAATATCAAACACACTATCTCAACCTCGCTTACACCCCTTCCAAGGCTATCAGCATGAAAATCGCCGCTGAAGTTACCCGCAATGTCAAACGTGGCGCTGACTTCGGCAAATATCCAAAGGACACCATTTTTGACAACTTCCGCGTTAGCTACAAACAAGACTTGAGCGAGTATAATAACGGCAAGTCATTCATTTACAGCAACAATACACAGTCACAGCCTATTCGTCCGACCGAGTTGTGCGAAGTGGCGGGCGTAGGTTCATCACCAATAGTAAAGTATTCAGGCACAGGCGCTTACTTTTTAGACCGCATCAGCGAGACGGTATGGCGACTTGAAGTGATGCCTGACGTTATATTAACCAAAGACCCATTTGAGAAGCCGTCTCTCTCACGTCGCATTGGCGAGATTTTATATACGGAACGAGATATAGCCATTGACCTTAACTCATTGGGAAACAGTTATCAATATAAAGCCGTGAATAGTGGGAACACTCGCAAGGGCACAGCCAACGACAAGGCCTTTAAAGTCTACCCCGGAGTTTATCTGCTCTCTGCAAATCAATCAGACATAGAGGCGTGTGACCTCAATGCCAAGATAGGCAATATTTCTATCAGCGAATATGTCGCACCGGCAGCGACTAATCCTGAGTTAACCGTCAAGCATAAGCCCGTATTTAACACCGAATCAGTTGACGGTCTCGTCATTAACGCAACAGTCTTTGGCAAGAACAATGTTGACTCGGTGCTGGTCTATCCGTCTGACGTATCATTCTGGAATGATCATAATAAGCTATATAAAATGACAAAACTATCTGAGTATGAATACTCTGCTCAGGTTGATATTAGAGGTAAAAAGAATTTTAGGTATAACATCGTAGCGTATGCCGATGGGAAATCGGTTACCTACCCCGGAGCTATCAATGGGACTCCTTTAGATTGGGATTACAACGGCACCGAGCAATACAGTGTCAATGTATTTCAATCCGGAGACCCGATAGTTCTTTTGGACCCGTCAGATAATGACGGAACTGAATTCTCGACAATTCCCGAAGCGTGGAATAACGCTTACTTTAGATATATCCGGCGCAGACCGATTGAACGCGATTTGATGCACATCCACATTGCTCCTACCGAGAGTACAACAGAAGCTATCATCCAAAAGCGCGTAGCTGAACAACTTAGCGGACACTCTGACCTCAACGATGAGCGCAAACTAGTCGTCTATATCGCCAACGTCACCGGCTGTCAATCTGTTAGAGTGGCTATTGTTAACAGCGACGGTATCACTTTCGGCACTGAGATAAAGACTGACGGCACACAGCAAGAAATCAGTCTGTCAGACCTTAAACTAAGCCCCACACCTCTCGCACCTTCGCCCTACCCCGTGTTCCTCGGCAGATATTTCACACCCGACGAATACGACGGCAGACCGTCTTGGCGCGACATGGAACAAATCATAATATCATTCCCCGGAGTTGAAGCCGGAACACAGCTCGATGCCGACATCTTTGGCGTTTGGCTTAAATAACCTTGAATATTTACTACAATCCTAAACTATTAACCAATCTAAATTTTACATGAAACAAATGAGAGAAAAATGCTTAAACCGTATGGTTGGGCTACTCGCATTGCTTTTAGCGATGATGCTCCCGCTCTCTGTGAACGCTCAAGGCGCACGGACTGTCAGAGGAACGGTAGTCGATGAAAATCAAGAGCCGCTAATCGGCGTATCCGTGAAAGCTGTCGGCGATAATGTCGGCGTGGCTACTGACATCGACGGTAATTACTCAATCAGAGTCTCTGCCGCTGCAAAGCAATTAGTATTCTCATACATCGGCTATGAGAGCAAAACGGTAGACATCACTTCTGACAAAGTGAATGTGCAACTTAATCCTAATACCACCTTAATGAACGAAGTTGTGGTTATCGGTTATGGTACGCAAAAGAAGAATGACCTGACCGGTTCTATCACGGCTGTGAGCGAAAAAGACTTCAACCAAGGCGTAATCTCATCTCCCGAAGAGCTAATCAATGGTAAAATCGCTGGTGTGCAAATCACAAACAGTGGTGGCTCACCTAACTCATCGTCAACAATCCGTGTCCGCGGCGGCGCTTCTTTGAACGCCTCAAACGACCCGCTTATCGTGCTCGACGGTGTGCCTATGGAAGTCGGCGGTAGCGTTGCCGGTTCAAGCAACTTCTTGAGCCTCATCAACCCTAACGACATCGAGAGCATGACCATCCTTAAAGATGCTTCGTCTACTGCTATCTATGGTAGCCGCGCATCTAACGGCGTCATAATCATTACCACAAAAAAAGGCTCGGGCGAAGGTGTTAAGGTAACTTTCCAGACAACTAACTCTATTGCAAACCGCACCAAAACTGCCGATATGCTCAGCCCCGAACAGTTCCGCGAAGTATATGCCAAATACGGCACAAGTGCTCAACAAGCTCTTATCGGTGACTGCAATACAAACTGGAATGACGCTATCTATCAAAACGCATTCGGCACAGATAACAACTTGAGCATATCAGGTCGCGCAAGCTCATGGCTTCCCTTCCGCGTATCTCTCGGCGCTAATTATCAAGACGGTATCTTAAAGACAGATAACTCACGCCGTTTCACCGCCAATCTCAACCTCAATCCTTCATTTTTTGAGGACCACTTGCGCGTAACTTTAAGCGGTAAAGCTACCGTAAGCCACAGCCGCTTTGCCGAGACTGGCGCTGTATGGAATGCATCTGCCTTCAACCCAACTATCGCCGTTTATAATCCCGACTGCATCCTCGGAGGTTACAACGAAGCTGTTGACAACACCGGCGGTCCCGCACAAGGCGGCATCAAGAACCCGCTCGGTATGCTCGAACAATACAAATCAACGTCAAACGTACAACGCTATATCGGCAACGCTGACATTGACTATCGCGCTCACTTCCTGCCGGAACTTCGCTTCCACGTGACAGGCGGCTATGACTACTCTACAGGTAAAGGTCACGTATTCTTGAGCGACATGAGTGCTTCAGGCTATAACGACGGCGGTAGCGACTATGATTATGGCGCTCAAAAGAACTACAACCGCTTGTTGACTATCTATGCCAACTACAACAAAGACTTTGACGCAATCAACAGCACATTAGACTTGACCGCTGGTTACGACTATCAATATTGGCGCTATTACTATCCTGTAGATACTTACTATACTGTTGCCGGCGATGTTAAATCAACATCATCAGCTTCTGACGAACGCCACTCTTTGCTGTCTTACTATGGCCGTATTAACTACACCCTTAACGGCAGCTATTTGTTAACAGCAACATTCCGCCGCGATGGTTCTTCTCGATTCTCTCAAGACAACCGCTGGGGTACATTCCCCTCTGTTGCACTGGCATGGCGCGTCGCTAATGAATCATTCTGGGAAAGCATTTCTCCCGTTATGAATGACTTTAAGATTCGCGCTTCATACGGTATCACCGGACAACAAGACGGTATCGCAAACTATGGCTACCTGCCAAACTACACTATCAGTTTGGACGGCGGTCAATATCAATTCGACGGTACTCCGATTTACACTTATCGTCCCGAGGCCTACAACCCCGATTTGAAGTGGGAAACAACAAAATCTTGGAACTTCGGTATTGACTTCGGATTCCTCAACAATCGCATCAGCGGTACTGTTGACTACTATACTCGCAAGACTGAAGACTTGTTGGCTACCGTTCCGATGCCCGCAGGTGTAAACTTCGATAAGACAATGTTGACCAATGTTGGTAACGTTGACAGCAAAGGTGTCGAAATTGCTCTTAACGCCAACATCATTGACTCAAAAGATTGGTCATGGACAGTAACAGCAAATGCTACTTATCAAGACAACAAAATTACCAACCTCACACTTGTCCCCGGTGCTGACAGTCCCGACACTCCTGTTCGATATATCGAATCTACAGGCATCCAATACTTCTCTACCGGCTACACTCCTTACAGCTTCATGCTCTACAAGCAAATCTATGACGAAGCAACAGGCAAGCCTATCGAAGGCCTTTATGCCGACCTAAACGGCGACGGTCAAATCACAGATGACGACCGCTATCACAGCCACTCTCCCGCTCCCGATTGGATTCTCGGCTTCAGCACAAGCCTGCGTTACAAGAAATGGACTTTAAGCACATCTCTCCGCGCTAATATCGGCAATTATGTCTACAACGGCATGGCTGCCAACATGGGCGCTTGGGAATGTACTACTTGGTGTGGCCAACAAATCAACAACTTGTCAACAAGTTTCTTGACCACAAACTTCCAAAATCGTCAGTACGCTTCTGACTACTACTTGGAGAACGCATCATTCTTGAAGATGGACAACATCCAACTCAGCTATGACTTCGGCAAGATTTACAAGACTTTGAGCTTGCACGCTTCTGCAATGGTTCAAAACGTATTCACCATTACCAACTACAGCGGCGTAGACCCCGAAAACGTGTCTGGTATCGACACCTCGGCTTATCCTCGTCCACGCACTTACTCGTTAACTCTTGGTCTTAACTTCTAATCTCTAAACTTCAACAATGAAAAAGATATATTTATTTCTGACTATGGCAGTTGCGCTGATGTTCGCCGCTTGTACCGACGACCTCAACCAATCGCCTATCATCGGAACGACCTCTGCGGATGTCTACTCGACCCCTAACGGTTACAAACAAGTGCTTGCCAAGATTTATGCCAGCTATGCTATCGTTGGTCAAGAAAAAGCAAGCAATGTTGACCTTTCGTCAAACAATGGTCAAGACTTGCTCCGAAACTACTTCAACCTCCAAGAGGCAGCAACAGATGAGACTGCTATGCGTTGGCTCAGCGGTGACAACCTCACAAATCTCTCTTATATCCGTTGGGATTCTAACGACTCTTGGGTGGCTGACACATATTATCGTCTCTACTACAGCATTGCACTCTGCAACGAGTTCTTGCGCTACTGCGGCGACGGCAGCATCTCAGGATTCGCCGCTGCTGACCAAGAAGACATTAAGACTTATGCCGCTGAAGCACGATATATGCGCGCTCTTAGCTACTATTTAGTTCTCGACCTATTCCGCAAGGGCCCGTTTGTTGATGAGAATTGCCCATCTTCAGGCTACATTCCCGAGGCTTATGACGCAACTCAACTTTTCAACTATATTGAAAGCGAAATTCAAGCCGTTGAAGAGCTTCTCCCTGCATCTAACGAATATGGCCGCGCCAACAAAGCCGCTGCTTGGGCTTTAGCTGCCAAAATGTATCTCAACGCCAAAGTCTACACCGGCACTGAGCACTACACTGACTGCATCACTTACTGCAAGAAAATCATATCTTCAGGTCAATATTCTCTCGAAGCTGATTACAGCAAACTCTTCAATGCCGACAACTACAAACGCACAAATGAAATCATCCTCGCCTTCGTAACAGATGCCACCACAACAACATCGTGGGGCGCAGGCACATATCTCGTCTGCGGTTCTTGCGGTAGCGACAGCTCTCAAGACCCGTCAAAATATGGCATCTCAAACGGTTGGGGTTCATGGCGCGTCCGCGGCGAGCTTACTGCTCTTTGGGACGATGTTAACAACTCTGATGACACGCGCTGCATGTTCTGGACTGACGGTCAATCACAATACATAGACAAATCTCTTGACGAAGGTACACAAGGCTATTACAGCGAAAAATGGACCAACCTCACCGACAACGGTGACGCTTCAAGCGACTCTGCCGCTTATGGCTGTGACACAGACTATATCATGTTCCGCTTAGCAGATGTTTATCTTATGGCAGCCGAATCTGTGCTCCGTGGTGGCTCAGGCATGTCACGTGCCGAAGGTCTACAACTCATCAATGACCTGCGCCAACGCGCTTATGGCAACAACGCCGGCAACATCACAGACACACAATACACTCTGCCTTTCATCCTCGATGAACGCGGTCGCGAACTCTACCTCGAAGGCACTCGCCGCACAGACCTCGTGCGCTATGACTACTTCACCACTTCAAGCTATCTCTGGCAGTGGAAAGGCGGCGTTGTTGACGGTCGCTCGGTTGACAGCAAATATAACTACTATCCTATCCCGGCTTCCGAGCTATCGGCAAACCCCAATCTCGCTACAATCAAACCTGATAACTATTAGTCTATAAATAATATGAAAGTATATCAATATATATCGGTTGCGGCTCTCGCCTTAATGTCTGCTTGCATGACTGCTTGCGACACCGACGGTGACATCATATACACTGCCGGAGGTGACGAATTAAGCCTTGACGGTACGCAACAAGACATTGTCCTTGACAAAAATAATCTGCAAGGTCTTGCGTTGACCTTGTACTGGAACGACAACGGCTCTATCTCTACAAGCGATGTGCGCGTGGCTGCTCCTAACTATGCTATCGTGAACACAATCCAATTCTCGGCTACCGCCGACTTTGCAAGCACGGTAGATTTCACTATGGAAAGCGGCGTTTTCTCCAAACAATTCACTCACGGCGACTTAAACAGCGTCCTCAACCGTCTCGGTTATGAAGGCGGCGTCAAAGCTCCGCTTTACATCCGCATCAAGGGCTCTATCGCTAACAATATCGACCCGCAGTATAGCAACGTGTTGACCTTCAATGTTACTCCTTATGTTATCGACATGACAAAAGGCTTCATCCTCAACAGCAACAAAGAGGACACAGGCAACATCTTGGCTTCGCCGAACAGCGACGGCATCTACACCGGCTTTATGGGCGCTACATCTTGGTACAACTGGTATCTCCAAGAAGGCAATGGCACTATCTGGGGTAACGAAGGCGCTAACTGGGAGCCATTCTTGATGTCTTCTTCTGTCAGCACGGTAGCATACGGCAACTTCTGGTTCCCCAGTCCCGAAGGCTGCTACTACACAATCGTTAACACCAACACTAACGAATGGAGCGCACTCCTTCTCCCCGACCTCACCGTATCAGGCGGCATCAGCGGCGAATTGACTTATGACCGCAAGGCTAATGTTTGGCGTTATATCTTCACCGGCTCAAAAGGCTCCGCTAACATCAAGATTAGCACTACCGGTAAGCAATATAACTACTCAACAGGAACAGACGATGCGTCAGCTATCGACACAGCAGTAGGCTTTGGCGGCTCGGCTGACAACTTGACTTTCGGCAGCACGGCTTCTGACATCACAGTGAATATTCCCGCCGACGGCGAATGTACTCTCAAACTTGACCTCAGCAATCCTAATCAATGGACTGTAAGCGTAACATCAGGCGCTGACGAAGGCTCTGCCGAGACTCCGCAACATTTGTTCTTGTCAGGTGCTGACGACGGCATCTCTGGCTCATGGACATTTGACTGTTACCTCACACTCTATGATGAAGACAACCTCTGCTATGGTGGTGCTGTAAATGTCAACTCTCAGTGGGGCTATCGCTTCTACACCGAAGCTGATAACTGGAACTCATACTACTCAATGGAAGAAGGCGGCACAAGTCTTGAAGGTAAACTCGTATTCCAAGGCGATGGTAACATTGAAAAACCTGATGCAGGTCTCTATGTATTCGACGTTAGCCTTTCTGCATTGTCTTATCGCCTCATCGCTGTCAACTCAGTAAGCTATGCCGGTCTCAATGACGACTGGAGCGTAACTGAGATGCAAGCAACTGAAACTCCGGGCGTTTACCAAGCTACAGTTGAGAAGACAGCAAACACTCCGTGGGGTGTCAAGATTCTAATCAACGAAAATTGGGATCTCGCTTTTGGTGGCGGCAGCGGCGTTCTCCGCTTATACAAAGACGGATTCGACGGTGACAACGACCTCGAAAACGGAACTTACACTCTAACCGTTGACCTCTGCAAAGGCACTTACTCTTACTCTAAATAACAAAGTAAACAATAGACAATTATGAAATATTTCTCTAATAAGATAGCCGCTATTGCTCTTGCTGCCACTATGTTTGGCGCTTGCACAGAGGAAAGCCCTATCACAAATCCGCCGGTTGAGAATACACCGATTGAAATCGACCGCACTACCTTCGCCAAAGGTGCTGATGTCAGTTGGATTACACAATTTGAAGCTCAAGGATACACTTTCCAGACCTCTGAGCTCGTTGAAACGGAATGTATGCAACTGCTCCGCGACGAATGTGGCGTTAACTCTATCCGCTTGCGCGTTTGGGTTAATCCGTCTGAAGGTTGGAACAACATTGATGACGTAATGATTAAAGCACGCCGCGCAAACAGTCTCGGTCTGCGCGTGATGATTGACTTCCACTTCAGCGACACATGGGCTGATCCCGGTGCGCAAGAGACTCCCGCTGCTTGGGCTAACTATGACCTCGCCGGCTTGCAAGCGGCTATGGTTGAACATATCAACGAAATGCTCAATAAGCTCAACAAATACGGCATCGAACCGGAATGGGTGCAACTCGGCAACGAAACACGCAACGGCATGATGTATCCCCTTGGCAACATCAACGACAACCCCGGCAACTTCTCTAAACTCATCAGCGCCGGATATGATGCTGTCAAAGCAATATTCCCCGATTGTAAAGTTATCGTGCACTGTGACAGCGGCAATGAGGCTCGTCTCTACACCCGCCTATTCGGTAACGAGCTTAAAACTTATGAAGGTAAGTATGACCTTATCGGCATGTCACTCTACCCGGATGCGTCTACATGGTCTACAACTGTTAGCGAGTGTCTAACCAACATTCAGAACGTCTACAACGCCTATGGCAAACGCGTGATGATATGCGAAATCGGCATGGACTATGACCAAGCCGCTGCTTGCAACGCCATGCTCACTGCTCTCAAGAGCGGTTGTGAAAGTCTCGGCTGTGTTGACGGCATATTCTATTGGGAACCCGAAGCCACCGTTGAAAACACCGGAGGCTATCGCAAAGGCTGTTTCGTTGACGGTACACCGACCGAAGCTCTCGATTGTTTTAAGAACTAATCCATAGTAATTATGAGCCATCATTTGACTGTAATTCATTATCACAGTCAGATGGTGGCTCTTTATTTTAAATCATGAACAGATACATCCTTAACACTCTCATTATCGCAGCCTTACCTCTATCGCTGACTGTCTCGGCTCAACGCTCAACCACCACGCTCAATGATGGCTGGCAATTTGCCAAAGGCGAAAGCGCAACATGGCAGAATGTCCGCGTGCCTCACGATTGGGCTATCTATGGCCCGTTTGGCCGCGAATATGACTTGCAAGTTGTCGCTGTCGAGCAAAACGGCGAGACCGAAAAGACAGAGAAAACAGGTCGCACAGGCGGCCTACCATACTACGGCAAAGGCGAATATAAGACCACTTTTAACTTAGCTGACACCGCGGGGCGAAGTGTCACATTGCTCTTTGACGGCGCTATGTCCAACGCCAAAGTCTTTGTCAATGACATCGAAATCGGCGGTTGGGCTTACGGTTATAACTCTTTTTATCTAAACGCTGACAAGGCTGTTCGCCCCGGCGAAAACACGCTGCACGTAATGTTAGAGAACAAGCCGGAGTCTTCACGCTGGTATCCCGGCGCAGGTCTCTATCGCAATGTCCACGTCATTGAGACCAACAAGGTGCACATCCCCGTTTGGGGAACATACATCACCACTCCACACGTTGAAAGTGAATATGCAACCGTCAACTTAAAGGTCAACATTGACGGCACTTTTAAGGGTCAAATAGTTGACGTTAAAACTGACATCGTTGACGCTGACGGCAACATCGTCGCATCAAACACTTCACACCACGCCTCTCACGGTCAGGTCGAAAATCAAAATTTCATAGTGAACAATCCTCGCCTTTGGTCAACTGATTCGCCCACTCTTTACACCGCCAAAACCCACTTATCAGTTGACGGTAAAGAGATGGACAGCTATGACACTCGTTTCGGCATTCGCTCTATCGAGTACATCCCGACAAAGGGATTCTTCTTAAACGGAAAGGTCACAAAATTTAAAGGCGTATGCAACCACCACGACCTCGGACCGCTCGGCGCTGCTGTCAACCGCTCAGCCCTGCGTCACCAATTGGAATTGCTCAAAGATATGGGTGCAAATGCCATCCGCACCTCCCACAATATGCCGGCACCAGAATTGGTCGAGCTATGTGACGAAATGGGCTTGATGTTAATGGTCGAACCATTTGACGATTGGAGCTTCCGCCCGAAATGTCGCAACGGCTACGGCTCTATCTTCAACGAATGGGCTGAACGCGACATGGTGAACATGCTCCACCACTACCGCAACAATCCGAGCGTTGTGCTCTGGAGTATCGGCAATGAAGTGCCAAGTCAATGGGGTCCTGACGGAGTAAAAGAGTTGACCATGCTTCAAGACATCGCTCATCGCGAAGACCCGACACGCCCCGTCACTTGCGGCATGGACCAAATCAAGTCAGTACTTGACAACGGCTTTGCCGCCACGCTTGACATTCCCGGCTTCAACTATAAGCCCCAATATTATCAAACAGCTTACGACAAGCTGCCGCAAAAACTTGTCTTAGGCAGTGAGACAGCGTCAACCGTCTCATCTCGCGGCGTCTATAAATTCCCCGCCGAACTGAAGTCACAAGCCATGTATGACGACAATCAATCATCATCCTATGACACTGAATATTGCTATTGGTCAAACATCCCCGACATTGACTTTGCCGCAGACGATGATTTGACTTGGGAGATTGGTCAATTCGTTTGGACAGGATTTGACTATTTAGGCGAACCAACGCCATACGACACCGACGCATGGCCGAGCCACAGCAGTCTCTTTGGCATTATCGACCTCGCATCGTTACCAAAAGACCGCTACTATCTCTATCGCAGCAAATGGAACGAGCAAGACGCGACACTACACATCTTGCCACATTGGAACTGGTCAGGTCGCGAAGGTCAAGTTACGCCCGTAATGGTCTACACATCCTACCCAAAAGCCGAGCTTTTTATTGACGGTAAAAGTCAAGGCATAAGATGTAAGAACGACTCGACCGTGATGAACCGCTACCGTCTGATGTGGAATGAGACACGCTACACCCCCGGCGAAGTCAAAGTCGTAGCTTATGACGACAACGACAACATCGCCGCCACCGAGAGCATACACACTGCCGGAAAAGCTCACCACCTCCTACTGTCAGCCAATCGCACCGAGCTTGAAGCCAACGGCGATGACTTGGCATATATCACAGTACAAGTCGCTGACAAAGACGGCAATATCGTACCCACAGACAACCGTTTAGTCAAATTCGAGACAAGCGGTGCCGGTCAATTTGAAGCAACAGCCAACGGTGATGCCACCTGCTTGCTGCCATTCCAAAAACCTGAGATGCAACTCTTCAGCGGCGCAGCCACTGCCATTGTACGTTCATCAGACAAGCCCGGCACTATCACATTCCGCGCAAAAGCCGCCGGAGTAAAAGCTGCAAGCATAACGATTACAGTCAAATAAAAAAAGTTAGACAATCTTGTTAACAATTTAAATTATTATCGTTACATTTGCAGAAAATAAGGAAGCTGCTTTGATTACTTCCTAACATCTTCAACAACCAACCTGAAACCATAAATCTCACAACCTATATGAAAGAAAAAATCAGCACCGAGTTTGCCAACCGTTTTGGCGGTGAAGGCACATTCTACGCATCATCAGGCCGTATTAACCTGATTGGCGAACATACAGACTATAACGAAGGCTACGTATTTCCCGGAGCTATCGACAAGTGCATCATGGCAGAAATTCGCAAGAATGGCACTGACAAAGTTCGTGTATTCTCTATCGACATCAACGAATACACCGAATTTGGTCTGCGCGAAGAAGATGCGCCGAGCGAATCATGGGCACGCTACATCTTTGGCGTATGCCGTGAAATCCAAAAACGCGGTGGCAAAGTCGAAGGCTTTGATGCAGTATTTGCCGGCAATGTTCCCCTCGGCGCAGGTCTCAGCTCATCAGCAGCCCTCGAGTCTTGCTTTGCTTTCGCTTTAAACGATATGTTCAACAACAACTCTATTGACAAATTTGAATTGGCTCGCATTGGTCAATCAACAGAGCATAATTACTGCGGCGTTAACTGCGGAATTATGGACCAATTCGCATCAGTTTTCGGCAAGAAAGACAACTTGATGCGTCTCGACTGCCGCTCAATGGAGTTTGAATATTTCCCCTTCAAAATTGACGGTTACAAGCTCGTGCTCGTTGACTCTCGCGTTAAGCACACCCTTGCAGACTCTCCATACAACAAACGTCGCCAATCATGTGAGCGCGTAGCTGACGCTCTCGGCAGACCCTCACTGCGCGGCGCTTCTCTTGAAGCTCTCAACGCAATCAAAAATAGAATTAGCGCTGAAGACTACTCTCGTGCTAAATTTGTCATCGAAGAAGAAGCACGTGTCCTCGGCGTTTGCGATGCCCTCAACCGTGGCGATTATGACACTGTAGGTCGCTTGATGTATGAGACACACGCCGGTCTGTCTAAGGACTATGAGGTGTCATGCGTTGAGCTCGACTTCCTCAATGACATCGCACGTCAATGCGGCGTTACCGGCTCACGTATCATGGGCGGCGGTTTTGGCGGTTGCACAATCAACCTCGTCAAAGATGAAGTTCATGACAAATTCATCGCTACCGCAGTTAAAGAATTTAACGCCAAATATGGTCACGAGCCCAAGATTTATGATGTAATCATCTCTGACGGTGCTCACAAATGTGAATAATCTCATGGCAAAAATCTCACAAAATACTGTAATGTCGCCCATAGGCGACATTACGCTTTTTACAATCACCAACAAAGTCGGAGCGAGCGTTAAGCTATCATCTCTCGGCGCTTGCATCGCCGAAGTAAACGTGCCCGACAAGTCAGGCAAAATGGCTGACGTTGTTATCGGATATGCCAATCCCGCAGATTATCTCGCTGATGGTCCATGCGCAGGCAAAGTCCCCGGCCGCTATGCCAACCGCATTGCCAAAGGTCACTTCTCTATAGACGGCAAAGAGTACACTTTAGCCATCAACAACGGCCCTAACGCCCTGCACGGAGGCCCGACAGGCTTCCAAAACCGCATTTGGCAAGCAGAAGCAACAGCAGATGCTGTTATCTTCACCTATAAAAGCGCTGACGGCGAAGAAGGTTATCCCGGCAATGTCACTGTCAAAGCAACATACACATGGAGTGACGACTGTGAGCTAACACTCGCGTTCCATGCAGTTTGCGACAGCAAGACCGTCATCAACCTGACCAACCACAGCTACTTCAACCTCGCAGGCCACGACACCGGCAGCGCACTCGACCACGAGCTATGGTTAGCTTGCTCAAGCTATCTGCCAACAGATGATACGCTCATCCCGACAGGCGAAATCGCAACCGTTGCAGGCACACCGATGGACTTCACAAAGGCTCATGCCGTAGGTCGTGACATCAAAGCCGACTTCCCCGCGCTCAACTATGGCAAAGGCTATGACAACTGTTGGGTAGTTGACAACTACAAGCCCGGTGAAATCAAGACCGTTGCACGCTTGACAGACAACAAATCAGGCCGCGTTCTCGAAGTCGCAACAGACCAACCCGCCGCACAAGTCTACACCGGCAACTATCTCAACGGCAGTCCTAAGAGCAAATCAGGTCACGACTACAAAGACTACGACGCTATCGCTATCGAATGTCAAGACATGCCCGATGCGCCCAACCACGCAAACTTCCCCTCTACCCTTCTCAATCCCGGAGAAGAATATAATCGCACTATCATTTTCAAATTCAAGAATATTTAAAGATGAAACCAACACTATTTGTACTCGCTGCCGGCATGGGCAGCCGTTATGGAGGCTTGAAACAGCTTGATGGTCTCGGCCCTCACGGCGAAACTATCATGGACTATTCAATCTATGACGCAATCAAAGCAGGCTTCGGCAAAGTCGTTTTCGTTATCCGCACAGACTTTGAAGCTGATTTCCGCGAAAAAATTCTCTCTAAATACGAAGGTCATATTCCCGTTGCTGTCGTATTCCAATCAACAGATAAACTTCCCGAAGGCTACACTTGTCCTGCTGACCGCAGCAAACCGTGGGGCACAAACCACGCCGTTATGATGGGCAAAGAAGCCATCAACGAGCCATTCGCTGTCATCAACGCCGACGACTTCTATGGTCGTGACGCATTCCGCGTATTAGGCGAAGAGCTCCAAAAACCGCGCAACGGCAAAGGCGACTACTGCATGGTTGGCTTCCGCGTTGGCAACACCATGAGCGAAAACGGTTCGGTAGCTCGCGGCGTTTGCTCAAACAAAGACGGTCTGCTCACATCTGTCGTTGAGCGCACTGCCATCTCTTATGATGACAAGCACAACATCACATTCACTGACGAGAACGGCGTACTTCAGACACTCGACCCCAAAACTCCCGTGTCTATGAATATGTGGGGCTTCACACCCGACTACTTCGAGTTCAGTGAACGCGAGTTCCGCAAATTCCTCGACAAAGACCTCAACACTCCAAAGGCAGAATTCTTCATCCCCTTGGTAATCGACACTCTTATCAACTCAGGCGAAGCCACTGTCAAAGTCCTCGACACTGACTCTAAGTGGTTTGGCGTAACATACGCCGGCGACCGTCCATCTGTTGTTGCAAAATTTGCTCAACTTCATGCTGACGGAACTTATCCCGAAAAGATGTTCTAATCAAGGTCACATACTTACAAAAAAATCGCGTCACACGGCGCGATTTTTTTTCTTTTACATTTCCGTCTCGTCACGTTCCATGACACTTGACCGGACGGAAATTATTGTTTTCAGCAGATTTTGAGATTTTTTTGCGGTCTAAATTATGATATTTGAGTAAGTTGTGCTATTTTTGCGATTGAAAACGATTATAAGTGTAGATGAAGTATATCAGTAATAGAGTTATGGTGCTCGGACATAGCGAGCGTGCACTCGGTGTGCGCCGTGTTTTTGTGTACACTAATCACGCTTATAGCGGTTCAAATAGTAATTAATAACAAAAATAATAATTTAACCTCAAAGATTTTAATCATGAAGGACAAGAAAGATTTAGGCTTCTGGCAGCTATGGAATCTTAGCTTTGGATTCTTCGGTGTGCAGATAGCTTATGCACTTCAAAGTTCACAAGTCAGTCGCATCTTCTCGACGATTGGAGCTGACCCACATGACTTGAGTTACTTCTGGATTCTTCCGCCCCTAATGGGCTTGGTAGTACAACCGTTGGTAGGCTCTGCCAGCGACCGCACATGGAACAGATTCGGTCGCCGCTTGCCATATTTGTTACTTGGCGCATTGGTGGCAATCGTAGTGATGTGCTTCTTGCCCAATTCCGGTTCTCTTGGTTTGGGCGTTTCTGAGGCTATCATTTTCGGTTTGATAATGTTGATGTTCCTTGATACATCAATCAATATGGCAATGCAACCGTTCAAGATGTTGGTGGGAGACTTTGTTAACGAAAGACAGAAGGGTTTGGCTTATTCTATTCAAAGTTTCTTATGCAACGCCGGCTCTGTTGTCGGCTACATCGCACCGATAGTATTGGCAATGTTCTTGAGCAACACCGCGCCCGCCGGTGAAGTGCCGCCAACGGTGACATTTGCTTTCTATCTCGGCGCAGCTATTCTCTTGCTCTGTGTGATTTACACCATGCTGAAGGTTAAAGAAATGCCGCCGAAGGAATATGCCGAATATCACGGCATCACCTTAGAGCCGAAGGACGCAGATAAGCCCAAAGAGAACATGTTCCGTTTGTTGGTTAAAGCTCCAAAGGTGTTCTGGACTGTCGGTTTGGTGCAATTCTTCTGCTGGTCGGCATTCCTCTTTATGTGGACTTATTCAACAGATGCAATTGCGAGCCACGCGTTCCATGCTCCATCTGTTCAACAAGTTACGGGCGTGACTATCAACGGCAAGGCATACGATGACAAGTTCGTGTTCAACGGTCAGACTCCGGTAATCAGCGAAGGTCACTTACAGATTGCAGGCATTGATGTCGATGGCGACTTCTATGAACCTCAATCAGTTATCGCCAACGGTGACACCATAATCGCCAACGGACACATCATTTACAACAACGGCGAAGCTGTCGTTTCTCCCGATGCAGGTCTTATAGCTGAAGCCGGCGCAAATCTCATTGTTGACGGCGAATTTATGACCGTAGGCACTGAAGCAACCGTTGTATCTCAACTCTCTCGCATCACAGCAGGCACTCAGTTGACTTTAGCTCATATTGCAAAAGACACTGACGGCAACGGCAGCTATGTTTTGGAACAAACAGAGACACTGCCCGCCGTTCAATCTGCCGACGACATCACACTTAACTACAAGACAGTGCTCAACGCTGCAAGCAAACAATATCAAGATGCAGGCGACTGGAACGGCGTATTGCTCGCCATTCAGTCAATTGCCGCTGTGCTTTGGGCTATCATCCTCGCAATGTTCCGCAAGCGCAAGGTCGGCTACTCTGTCAGCTTGCTTATCGGCGCTGTCGGTTTTGCTTCTGTCTATTTCATCACCAATCCTATCGCTTTGGGCGTAAGCTATGCGTTAATGGGTTGTGCATGGGCTGCAATGTTGGCAATGCCATTCACCATCTTGACAAATGCGCTATCCGGCAATCACATCGGCACTTATCTCGGTCTGTTCAACTGCACCATCTGCGTGCCACAAATCATCGCAGCAATCTGTGGCGGTTTGATTTTGCACTCTCTACCATTGGCTGAGAACGGCGCTCCTCAAACTGTTTGTATGCTTGTCGTTTCCGGCATTTTACTCGCTATCGGAGCACTCGCTGTTTGGAATATCAAAGAAACATTTGGCAGCAAACAAGCAAACGAAAAATAAAATACGCAATGTGTTGCTTAAATAACAACATTTATAGCTAAATTTGTGGAGCGAAACCTCACTCGGGGTCTTCGCTCCGCTTGTTTCATAATCAGAAGTCATATATAGAAATGGAATCGCTAAGAAAATTGTACAAAATAGGCTATGGCCCCTCAAGCTCTCACACCATGGGCCCTCGTAAAGCCGCCGAGCGTTTTTTGAAAGACAACCGCAGTGCAAAACGCTTTGAGGTAACTCTCTATGGCGCACTCGCCGCGACAGGTAAAGGTCACTTAACTGATGTCGCGATACTCGATGTACTGAAACCGGTAGCCCCAACGACCATTGTATGGAAGCCTGATGTAGTATTGCCATTCCACACCAACGGCATGATGTTCCGTTCCTATGACGCCGAAAATAACCTTGTAAATCAATGGTTAGCTTATTCTGTCGGCGGTGGTGACATCGTCGGCGAAGGCGAATCTCGTCGCACAGGCACTTCTATATATGAAATGACAAAGCTCAAAGATATCCAGCACTGGTGTGAGGAAACAGGTCACAGCTATTGGGAATATGTCGATAAGACAGAGCCTGATATTTGGGACTATCTCATTGAGGTATGGCAGGTTATGAAAGAATCTGTTGAACGCGGCATTGAAGCCGAAGGCGTTCTGCCCGGTGGACTTGGCGTTAGCCGCAAGGCTGTGAGCTATTATGTTCACGCTGCCGGATATAACAGCTCTCTGAAGAGCAGAGGATTGGTCTATGCTTATGCCCTCGCCGTGTCAGAGGAGAATGCTGCAGGCGGTCGCATTGTCACCGCCCCGACTTGCGGCTCGTCAGGCGTTGTCCCGGCGGTGCTTTATCACCTATACACATCAAAAAATTTTAGCGAAAAACGCATCTTGCGCGCCTTGGCAACAGCGGGTCTTTTCGGCAATATAGTCAAGTACAACGCATCTGTTTCAGGCGCAGAAGTGGGCTGTCAAGGCGAAGTCGGCGTGGCATGCGCAATGGCTGCCGCTGCCGCTTCTCAACTCTTTGGCGGCACACCGGCTCAAATCGAATATTCTGCCGAAATGGGACTTGAACACCACCTCGGTCTTACTTGCGACCCCGTTTGCGGATTAGTGCAGATACCTTGTATCGAGCGTAACGCTTACGCAGCAGCTCGCGCACTTGACGCCAACCTTTACTCTGCCTTCTCCGACGGTCATCACCGCGTGGATTTTGACCGCATTGTTGAAGTGATGAAACAAACAGGTCACGACATTCCTTCGCTCTATAAGGAGACATCTCAAGGCGGCTTGGCTGTCATCAAATAGTCACACCATAAAATAACTATACTTATCTATGAACAAGCTACTATTTACACTACTTTTAATTTTTGCGAGTTGCGTATGCAATGCACAAAAATTAAATTATGGAGTCGAAATTGGATATCTAAACAATCGGCTTGCTGTAGACGAATACTCATCTACAGCAAAGAACGGGTTTCTTGTAGGCGGAGTGATTAATCTAAGCCTTAGAAACAATATTTCTTTAGAAAGTGGTCTGTCATTTGTTCGGAAAGCCGGAGAAATATCAGGGAACAAACTTTTGGGAACTCGTATCTCTCACATTAAGTTTTCCGAAATGGATTACATTCGTATTCCATTATCTATCGGATATAAATTCAATATTAAAGAATTCTCAACTTGCCCGGAATTTGGTCCTTATTACGCTATTGGCATAAATGGAGATTCATTCATATCAGGCAGCGATGACTTCGGACAGCCATATGAATCTCGTGTCTCAACATTTTCAAATGGATATGGCAAACCTTATAGACCTTGCAATAGGAATGACTTTGGTTTATCCTTTGCCTTAAATACGATTTATCGTCATATAGGTATTAAAGTGGGATATGATTTGGGCTTGACAAACACTTCATATTATGGCAATGGCAAACAACGTTCTTTCAGCGTTGCTGTTGAATATTGGATTAAATAAGCTGATTTTTAAGAAGATGACAAAAATTAGTGATGATTAATTTTTGTGATCTCCTTGGCGTTTGGAAGGTCTATTTTCCCATCTATGTGAGCTTTAACTTCTTCCAAAGAAGCTAAAATATCTCGCTCAACTATTTTATCTTCACTTGTAATTGGAACAATCTTGAATTTGCCAATTCTGGAGGTGAGTATAATTGTCTCGCCATTCTTAGCAGCAGTCAGAATTTTTGTCTGATTCGCTCTAAACTCTCTTGCTGATACTATTTGCATATTCTTAAGTTTTCCACAAAAATAGAAAACATATAACAGAACAGTATAGGATTTAACTCGGTTTAATATATCTGTCATCAAATAGTCACACCATAAAATAACAACAGCGGCGCTCTCAGAGATTCAATCTTAGAGAACGCCGCTGTTATTTTGTTATATGTCGGTATTTTAGGCTTTCAGCAAGCAAGCATCGCCGTAGCTTAGGAAACGATAGTCATTGGCTAACGCATAGTCATACATATCGTGCCAACTGTCACCCATTAGCGCTGAAACGAGTAGCAACAACGTTGACTTTGGCTGGTGGAAATTCGTAACCATGCCTTTTACAACACGATAAGTATAGCCCGGAGCGATGATAATACGAGTGGATGCTATCAATGCCGACAGTCCGGCATTGTGCAGATAGTCAGACAGCACGGTGAAGGCTTCTTGCATTGTCAGATTGGGATGGCAAGGCTCGTAGGGATACCACTGCGGCACCTCGCCGTTCCATTGACCTTGCTTAATAAGACAACCGATATGATAAAGACTCTCAAGAGTGCGCACCGAGGTTGTGCCAACGGCATAAATTTTGCGGTCGGTCTTGGCTATTGCATCTATCGTAGCGGTGTCAACGGCAATAAATTCGCTGTGCATGGCGTGGTCGCCTATCGTATCGCTCTTGACAGGCTGGAACGTGCCGGCACCAACGTGAAGCGTCACCTCAAGACGCGGAATATTGCGCTCTGAAATCGCATTGAGTACCTCCGGCGTGAAATGCAACCCGGCGGTTGGCGCTGCTACTGAGCCATCAATATGGCTATAGACGGTCTGATAGTCAACAGTGTCACTATCCTCTGTCTTGCGATTGAGATATGGCGGAATCGGTATCTCTCCGGCTGCTTTTATTATTTGAGCAAAGGTGAAGTCGCTGTTATCCCACGAAAATTTCACTACCGAGGAAGCGTCAGTTTTTTGCACACGTTCAGCAGTCAGCCTGATAAGTTTGCCGTCAATGTTTACCGCGCCGTCCAAAGCGCCCGTCTTCCAGCGTTTTGAATTACCAACAAAGCATGTCCATGAGCATTGCTCTGTTGATGCAAAATTAAGCGCATAATCAGTCGGAGCAGCTGGCTCGAGACAGAAAATTTCTATGGTTGCACCTGACTCCTTGCGGAAACGCAAACGCGCATTAATGACGCGCGTATTGTTATAGATTAACATTGCGTCTGCCGGCAACAGTGACGGTAACTCACTGAATATATGTGATGATAGCGTGCCATCGCTGTCACGGACAAGCAGTTTGCATGAGTCACGCACAGTCAACGGATGCTTGGCAATACGCTCATCGGGGAGCGGATAATCATATTTGTCAATAGAAATGTCCTTTGGATTCACAACAATCTAAGTTATAAAGTATTGATATTCTAATGCAAAATTACAAATAAATTTCTTAACTTTGCAACATGAAGACTAAGCAGCTAATAATCAAACTATATCTTATCACTATTTCATGTCTGA